>JAPLOC010000074.1 GCA_026692825.1 Planctomycetota bacterium
CATAAGAGACCACTCCTGGGGTGCAGTTCGCGGGCGCTTCGGGGGTGCACCGCAATCCATCAGTTCAACCTCCGCCCCGTCACCGCTTGTGCCTGCAACGTCAGCGTGGACCGGAGGATGTTGACATCGAGAGTTATCGTCGCGCCCGTTCAAGTCACCGCCGACAATCCACCCGTTCGCAGTTGAGTCACCTCCGAGTGGACGTGACCGGCAACGGATTTTTGGAAAAGTCGGCCTGGGCGGCCTGCGTCGAGTTTGATGACAAGTCAAGCATTTCCGAATGGGCAGTTTAGTCGAGTCAAGGCCAGTTCGCAACTGTGGGAAGTGCGGAGGCAGATGATCCTGGAAGGTCGTAACATCCGTTTGCTCAACGTGTTAGAGGTCCGACAGCCACTCATTCTGTAAACCCCCAAGCGACCAATCATTGTACGCGAATTCGCCGCGAGTGGAAAAAACTCCTGGTTCACGTCCGGTTTGGGTGTCATTCGGCCTTTAGTGTTCGGGGCATCCCCTACATTCGCAAACTCGCATTCCGCAGGCGCGCGGAGCGTCGCACCGCGCCACCGTTTTCAAATCCATTCCAACCCGACATCTGTTTTCCACGACATTGTCCGAACTGCTCGGGCGATGCCACAAACTCACCAGGAACTTTCAATGCCTCCCCTGACTGAAGCTGAACAAGCCGTAGTTTTCCAGAAGATCCAAGCGGGAATGAATCAGCTCCATCATTCCCTTGACGTCAAACTGCGCAGTCAGCACCCAAAGGGACACGGGGTCGTCCAGGCGACTTTTCAGGTTCACGAAGTTCCTGCGAAATATCGCGTTGGCCTGTTTGCGAAGGCACAGTGCCACGCCGCTTGGATCCGCTTTTCGAACGGCAGGGAAAGCAACGATGCCGTGCCCGACGTACACGGAATGGCAATCAAGCTTCTGGATGTCCCTGATGAAAAACTGGCCCCGGGCGAAGCGGACGCGACGACGCTCGATTTCGTGCTGACGGATCACCCGGTGTTCTTCGCCAAAGACGCCGCTCAGTTTTTGCAGTTTATCGGAATTCGCGGTGCCCAGGGAATGGAAATGCGCCAGGCGAAAGAACAGGGAAAAAACGCCGCAGAACTTGCGCAACTGGCGCGGCAACAAGGAGCCCAACTCGTGGCCGCGTTTCCCGTCGTTCGCGAATTCTTCAAGACCGCGAGTTCTCCGCTGGCGCTCGATTATTTCAGCCAGACCCCGTATGCGTTGGGTGAACACGTGGTGAAGTACTTCGCGAAGTCGATTGAGACGCACCCGACCCTGCCCGGCGATGGCAACTCGAACAATCTGCTCTCCGACGCCATGCGCCAGGTTCTCTCCAAAGATCGCCGGTCGGCCAAGTTCGAATTCGGTGTCGAGGTTCAGTTGGATCCCGGTTCCATGCCGATCGACGACGGAACCGCCGTCTGGAATTCGCCCGAAAAGGTCATTCTGGCGACAATCACGATTCCGCCACAGGATTTTCCGCCGGAAGACAGCGAGAAGCTCGAACAGGCATTGTCGTTCACTCCGTGGCGCACATTGCGCGAACATCAGCCGTTGGGAAGCCTCAACCTGGCGCGACGTGACACCTACGTCGACAGCTCGACCACGCGCCACGAGCAAACACAGATCCCTCGGGAGGAGCCGAGTCTTGAGGAATTCAATCGCCGCACGCTGGTTCGGTTTTACGACTGTTTCCGCAATGGAGACTATCGCGGCATGCAGGGCTGCCTGCATCCGGAAGTGGAATTCGACGACGTTGGATTTGATGTTCGTGGCAAGGAAGTCGCCGCGATGTGGCACATGATTGTGTCGAAGGGAATCGCCGTCACTTACGAGAACGTTCACTTTGAAAACGGGCACTGGAGAGTCGACTGGCAGTGTGACTACGAATTCCGTGTGAAACCCGACTCACATCCCAACCCGGTTCACAACAAGGTTCACGCCACCTTCGAATTCGAGGGGGGATTGATTCGCAAGCATTCCGACGATTGCGATTTCTGGGTCTGGTTTGAACAGGCGATGGGCTTGAAAGGAAGAGCGATTCACCTGTTCGACTGTTTGGAGGGAATGCTGGAAAAGGTGCTGCGACGAGATGTGCCGATCGACGTCGATCGCAAGGTGCGGGCGGAAGTGAAGAAGACCGCGAAGGAAAATATCGCCGCCTTCGTCCAGCAGCATCCCGAGTACCGCTCGTAGTCTTCTCGGCGGGCGACGGGCCACTCGGCGATGTTCGGATCGCCCGTTGCCGTCGAATTCCGATTCGGTACATTACCGTTCCCAATTCAAGCCATTCCCCTCGTCCCGGTACCGTGCCTGGACGATTCGGGAATGGCTCGGAACACCGCCGAACGCCGTGAATACTTCCTCCAACTTCCCAGACTTGACCCGCCCGGTCGATCCGTCGATCCCCGCGGCAGTTCACGTGTGGCACGCGTCGGTACAATTCGTCCGCAATTTGCTTCCCGAACTGGAATTGACGCTCGATTTCAGCGAGCGGGTTCGTGCCGGGGCTTTCCATCACACCCGCGATCGGGAGAGTTTCGTACTCGCCCGCGGAATGCTGCGATGGCTGCTCGGGAAGTATGTCGATGTCCCTCCGGCAGAGATCGAAATCAAGTATGGCGAATTCGGTAAGCCGTATTTTTCACCCGATCACATCGAATTCAATGTCTCTCACAGTGGCGGCCAGGTCCTGATCGCGTTCGCGCGGGGTTTGTCGATCGGGGTGGATATCGAAATAGCACAACCCGGCGTGGACTTGGCTGACATCGTGACCCGGTTTTTCAGTGCCGAGGAGCTCGCGGAATGGAACCGAATTCCGACCGAATTTCAAACCGACGCCTTTTACCGCCTCTGGACCCGCAAAGAGGCGTTCGTGAAGGGACTGGGGCTTGGCTTCAGTCTGCCCCTCGATTCGTTTGCCGTCACCTTCGCTCCCGGCAGTAAGTGCCGGGTGACACGGACTCCCACGGGCTTCCCGGCCTCTTCCGAGTGGAGCCTGGTCGATCTGACCGAGTCGGCTCGCTCGCTAACGGACGCGTCGACGCCCGGCACCTATGCCGCCCTCGCGGTCCCGTCCCCGAGGATCGCGGCCAGTCACTGGTTCATTCGCAACTCCCTCCCGTAAAGCGACTTACGCATTCGGAACTGTTCTTGCGGCAATCCCGCAGACCCGGTACATTTCCGCCGCATTCGACGGCGACGCGGTCGTTGATTTCCAGGGAAGGAAGTTCTTCATGCGGGTTTTGGTCAGCGGATCCAGCGGTCTGATTGGTTCGGAAGCGGTCGTCCACTACGACGGCCTTGGTGCGACCGTCCATGGAATCGACAACAATATGCGGGCCGAGTTCTTTGGCCCGCAGGGAGACACCCGCTGGAATCTGCAGCGGCTGAAGCAGGTCACCCACCGATTCCATCCTCATGGCATCGATCTGCGCGATCGCAAAGACGTCTTCGAACTTTTTCAGAAACACGGTCCGTTCGACCGTGTCATTCACTGCGCCGCGCAGCCTTCGCACGATAAGGCCCGCGAAATTCCCGTTCTCGATTTCGAAGTGAACGCGAACGGCACGCTGCACATGCTCGAAGCGACCCGGCTCTTTTCGCCCGACGCCGTGTTCATTCAAATGAGTACGAACAAAGTCTACGGCGACGCCCCGAACGAGATTCCGCTTCAGGAACTCGCAACCCGCTGGGAATACGCGCGACCTGAGGACTGGAACGGCGTCAACGAACAGTGTCGGATTGACCAGACGCTGCATTCCCTGTTCGGTGCCTCGAAGACGGCGGGGGATGTTCTGGCGCAGGAGTATGGTCGTTCGTTCGGGTTGAAGACCGGGATCTTTCGCGGTGGATGTCTCACCGGGCCGGCCCACTCGGCGGTGGAGCTGCATGGATTCCTCTCGTACATCGTCCACGCGGCGGTCCATGGCAAGCCGTACCGCATCTTTGGCTACAAAGGTAAACAGGTTCGCGAC
>JAPLOC010000075.1 GCA_026692825.1 Planctomycetota bacterium
CCTGGCTTGTGCCGCTCGAACTCTTCGCAGAAACAGAACAGCGGCGCGTGGTGCCGGGCGCTGGCGAGTCGAACAAGGGCTGCTTGGAGATATCGTTCGCGGCGGACCTGGAGTTGGTCGAATGGTGCGGTCGGCAATGGCGCGCGGGATAGCGCGGAACGATTCCCGGCAATCTGCCGCCGGTCTTTGAACGCTTGGGAATTCCAGAGGCGGGGTGGATGGAATTTGCTGCGTGGCTTCGACGGCCGGTTCCGCCAGGTGGCAGGTTCTCCTGAATCGATGGTGCGCGAATGAAACTGACCAGCATCTACCCTGAAATTCGACGTTGACGCAGCACTAGTTGTTGGGATCTCTGGTTTTTCTTAGGGTCACCTTGTATTCGGTTTCGTCGCTGGCGATCAGCTCGACACTGGGCAATTCGCCTCGATAGCCCTGTTTGTAAAAGGTGTAGACGACCGCGTCGTTTGGCGCCCAGGTCCATTCGTAGACGCCATTCTCATCCGCCAGTACGGGAATGGCGGTGTCGAGTACCGTGGGATGTTTGTGGTTGTACAACGATTTCGCGCCGCGCCAACTGGCGATACCTACTCCGACCTTGGAAATCGGGGTGCCTGTTTCATCGACGAACCGCAAACGCAGGGGCTTTCCGTTCGCCAGGCGAAAGTCGGCGACGGGCTCAGCCCCCTCCACCAGTTCAATCTCTTGTCGATCGGGAGCGAAGCCCGCCGCGACCACGGTCACCGGAATCGATCCTGCGGGCAGTGGAGGCAACCGGTAGCGGCCCTCGGCGTCGGTCCGGACTTCTTGGCTCCCCTGCTGAAGGTACGGGTCATTCCCCCAGACGACGACCGCATCTGGTACGAATTTGCCCTCGGGGTTGGTGACCACCCCCGACAGTCGGACCCCCTTGTGCATGACGACCACCGCGGATTCCTCACGCAGCGATTTCGCAGTGACGCCTTGTTCCAGTTGCAAGCCGCCAAAATTGGCGTCGCTGACGTAATCGGGGTGGTTCAGCAGGATTCGAAAGCCAAATTCGACATCCGGATCATCGGAAGGAGCGTTCTCGAGAGACCAGGCGCCGTTGGCATCGGTGATGCAGGCTTCGTCCCCAGTCGCCAGCCAGGTGTTGGGAATCGGATGCTGGTCCAACCCTCGTTCGCGATTCGGATTGATCAGCATCACTTCCACGCGGGCGGCCACGATCGGTTCTCCCGCGTCGTTCTTCACAACGCCGCCGATCACCGACCCCGCATCGAGTTGAAACGCGTAGTTTTTGGGGATCTCCCGTGGTACGGGCTCGTTTTTGGGCCACCACTGCGCAAACTGTGCGACATGCCCCGGCTTCCGGGCCCACAGCCGCAGAATGTCGATTTTGCCGGCCGGCAATTCGACCACAGTACTTCCCTGGTCATCACAGTCATAATCGTGATTCGATTTTCCCGCCCCGTCGTGCCAGATGGCCGCATGAACCTTCGCTCCGGCGAGGGGGGCCTCGTCCGGCCCCAGCACGGTGATTTCCAGCAGTCGCTTCGCGGGCTGGGGAGCGGCTTCTTTCGCTTCGTCCTTCGCCGTTTTCGTGCGGGCGATCTCCCGAGACTCCGCCCGCGCCAGTCCGCAGAGAGCGCCGAACCAGCAAACCCCCGCCAACAGAGTCACCTTGAGGGATCGACTCCGCACAGGAATTCTGAGCGATACGAGTGATACAAGCATGTCGCTGACATCCTGGAAATGGAGTCTTGGTTTGAGCGGATTCATGGGCCGATGGAAGTGTTGTACGCGGACGACTGCCCTATGGCGACATGGCTCAGGGGCTGACTCCCCGCGCTTGCCGATGTCTCCCGCGCGGCACCATTTAGGATCCGACCCCACCGCTGGAATTGTCTATCGGGTCGCTCAATTCCAAATCGGCAACTGTCCGCCGCGTGCGGCGTCGGGCGCGACGCCGCAGGAGCGTCGTTGCGACAATTCCGTCTGGCGTGCCCTCTTCGCCGCTTCATGCCAGACCCGCACCCCGCAAAAAATGAAAAAAAGTCCACTGTTCTCTTGAATCAGTAAAAATACAGACGTATACTGGTACATATAGGAACACACACAGCGCAGTTCAACCTGACTTTGAGCGAGGTGTACCATGAAATCAGCGGCGATTCCCCCGCCACTTCCGGACCATGCCGGCCCTGAAAAGCGGCACGATCTGACTTCCGGACCAGCACCACCGTCGGATCAACAACCGCAAATTCGAAGTTGGAGTCTCGACGCAGAGTCCATGCTCGAACCCGACTGGATCTGGTACGGGTGGCTCCCTCGGGGGAAGGTGACCGTTCTGGGGACCCCTTCGGGAAGTGATTTTTCGGGAGTGGTCGCCGACATTGTCGCTCGGGTCACATTGGGAATTGCGTTTCCCTGTCGGTCGCAGCCGGCCGATTCGGTCAATTCCCAACCGGGACCACGGGTGGCCGTCGTGACCGCTGGCGGCGATCCCCGGCGAGACTTCGGTCGGCTGGTTTTGCACGCAGGTGGTCGGCTGGATCGCGTGCGGCCCGGACGGCGATCCGGTTGAGCGGTCTCTGGCGCTGCCTGCCGACTTTCCGCTGCTGCGCCAATGGGCTTTGAACGGTGCCGGTCCTGTCGCACAACCGGGGTCAGTGCCGTCGCCGCCAGACGACCCAATCGCCTTACTCGTGATCGAAGCTCTCCCGCAGCAGGTGGCGAAATGGCGGGAGCCGGAGATGCGGACGTTGCTCGATCAGCTCAACCGCCTCGCCGCCCAGCGCCACATGGCGATTCTGCTGGTGACGCCCCTCAAGGTGCCGACGACCAAAGTGTCGGCAAAACATGTCACGCTGGCGAA
>JAPLOC010000076.1 GCA_026692825.1 Planctomycetota bacterium
AAGGACGACATCGACGAAATGAAACGCACGGAGTCGTCGCTGATGCCGGAGGGACTGTTGGGAACACTGACCGAAGAGCAGATCCGTGATCTGGTCGGGTACCTGCAGTCGACACAACAGGTGGCTCTGCCGGAGGGGGGGCAGTAGGCCAAGTTTCTTGGCGACTTGGGTGGCAATTGCTCCCGAGCCGCGCCCGTCAGACAGCGGACAACGGGTACCGCCTCCTGACAGGCGCGGCTCTGCGTGAAGACCTAGCGATCGGCCGCGTCGAATATTTTGAACCACAATGTCCCGCAAGAAAAAGCGTCGCAATAAAAGCCCGGGGCACTACTGCTGGGCGTGTGACTGTTTCCGGGCCAATGAGCGATTCAGTGGCAAAGGGCACAGTCGACACGTGTGCAAGGAGTGTTGGCGACTCGGGGCTGTCGAGTTGAGTGTCCTCCAGACGCTACATACGCTCGAGAATGCGGTAACCAATGACGGCGGAACGATGCGCTGCTTTCGCCCGTTTATCCGTCAGCAACTGAATCACGACGATCTGCGGGTTCGCGCATTCGCCGAGGAAGTCCTGCGGGGCGTCCCGGTGGGGAACCACGTTGTGGAACTGACCGAAGAGGAGTTCGTGCTGTGTCGTAATGAACATTGGGAAGACACCGCACCGCAATGGTTGATCAACAAGATCTTTGCGTATTCGGAGGATGAAGCAGAGGACGACGAAGAGGATGGCACCCTGGACGAATCCGAGATCTGCGAAACAGAACCCGATTTCGATGACTTTTTCTTTGGCTGGTGACCCAAAGCGAGGATCAATGGCTCCGGTCACTCTCGGGAGAGCCGCGCCCGTTAGAAAGCGGACAATCGTTACCGCTTCCTGGCGGGCTCGGCTCTGCGTTAACATCAGACCGCTCACCAGTCCCGTTCATTGAATGGAGTCCCGCACACATGTTCGCACTTGTCAATCGACTTCCTCGCATTGCGATGCTGGCACTCGTTGCCATCGCACTGATCGTCGCGCTCCCCATCGTCAAAGCGGTGGCTGACGATGCCGAGAAGCACGAATGGAAATACTCGCCCGAGTTGCTCCGCCCGTTCTGGTTGGGGGATACCGTTCGGGGGGAATCGGTGTTGTTCATTCGTGATGCAGCGGGGGGCGGGGCGCGTGCCAAGCTGCTGTTCCCGGTGACAAAAGTCCTGGCGGTTCGGAATTCCGCCGAAGAAACCACGTACGAAGAAGGCCGCGACTACACCTGGAAACCCGGTTCACGCGAAATCGTGTTGCCTCCCGGATCGCGAATCACCGCGAGTCTTCCCCAAGACCTGCGCCGCCCCGCGAAGTCGCAGAAATACGAACTGACCCATCGCGACGGCAATGGCGAGATCTTTTTTGGCGGACTGCTCGAGTACCACGCGCTGCAGACCAGCGTCACGTACTCCCACGGACCCGTCGAATGGAAGGCCGCCACTCCAAAATTCGCGGCGAAGGAACTGCCGCGCACGATCGCGCGACTCAAAGAGCATAAGCCAACCACCATCGTCCTGCTGGGTGACAGCATCTCGTCCGGCTGTAACGCATCGGGTTGGGGCGGCGGGGCCCCCTATCAGCCCCCCTTTCAAGACCTGTTCCGACAGCACTTGGCCGAATCGTACAAGGCACCAGTCGAACTCAAAAACCTCTCCGTGGGTGGTCGCGATTCGGCGTTCGGGCTGACGTTGGCAGACAAGGTGGCGGCGGAAAAGCCGGATCTGGTGATCCTGGCCTTCGGAATGAACGACTCAGCCGGTCGACCCGCGAAGGAGTTCCAGGGTTTCATCGAACAGACGATGGCGAAAGTCCGTGAGACGGTTCCAGAGTGTGAGTTCATTCTGGTCGCGACCATGCTGGGCAACCGCG
Organism: Planctomycetota bacterium; assembly: GCA_026692825.1. Taxonomy (GTDB): domain Bacteria; phylum Planctomycetota; class Planctomycetia; order Planctomycetales; family Planctomycetaceae; genus UBA10511. The sequence continues at coordinate 1,892 of JAPLOC010000076.1, forward strand.
ACTGGGTGCGGCTGAAGCACGAGCTGTTTCCGGAATATCGGGACTCGCTCGCGGCCCTGGTGGGACCGGGGGTGGCATTGGCTGACCTGACTTCCCTCTGGACCGCGATGTTCGAACACAAGAAAGACTGGGATCTGACCGGCAACGGGGTGAACCATCCCAACGATTTCGGACACCGCATCTACGCATCGGTG
>JAPLOC010000077.1 GCA_026692825.1 Planctomycetota bacterium
ATTGATGAGTACGGGAATCGAGATCTTCGTTCCTGCCGTGGTCGCGATTGAATCATCGACCGCGTCCGGACGCGTGTTATTGATGACAGAAATCTGCAGCCGATAGTCACCCGTCACCGACGGCATCCCGCTGTTCGGCTGGGTCGGTGAATAGTTTCGATTTCCCGTTCCCGAAACTCCGACGTAATACGTCCCCGATGTCACCGCGGTAAATCGCACCACCGGGTCAATGGAACTCACACCGGTGTCGGGGTCAACTCCGTTGTCGTTGGAGGCAACCTCGGTCGTTGAATTGAACAATCGAAGATACCCGTCGAAATTCCCCAGCGTCCCTCCACGGTCAAGGGACTTCGCGTCGACGTCGGCGACGATGGTCTGTCCCGCAGCCAGGGGCAGTTGAAAAAGATCGATATCGCGGGCTCCCGTCGTGCTGTCGCCAATCCTGCCCGCCAGTTCGATCTTCTGCCCTGCGGCCACCGTGACCGTTCTGGCGTTGGACGCAGTGTCACCTGCGACGTCTCCGACGTCGATCGCCACCGTGACTTGCGCGCTTTGGGTCAGGGCGTCTCTTGCCCGATAGGTAAAAGTCGCCGTCCCTTGATATGTGGCGTTGGGAGGGAGATAGGTGAAACTCCCATTCGACTGTCCGGCAACGGTTCCCGCGGTCGCCGCCGAATACGCAGTCGCAGTGATCGCGTCACCGTCCGCGTCGAAGTCGTTCACAAGCAGTCCCGGCGCTCCGACCGCCAGTTGACTATTCTTCGCGACGTAGAAGAAATCACCTGCGGCAACGGGCGCCGCGAGCATGGTGCGCAATTCTAGAGATTCGAGACTCGGGGAACGAAACCCACCCCTTTTTCTCGCATTGGGGTTGGCGCACCAACTGCCTGCGGCCCCGCCGCAAATCCCCACTCGCAGGAATTCCAACCAGTTCTTAATAACCACAGTTACGCCCTCGCCACCTGGAATTGTGATGACAGACCACACCCGCCACACCGCCATGTTTTGGCGATGTTATCCACTCCCGCCGACCAAGCCGCGTGCGGCGTTGCATGCCGCACGAAGGTTCAGCCACCCATAAACAGTCGCGGCTCCAAGTCGATCTCCACTGATGAGAAGACCGTCGTTGAGTTCGCAGCCATAATGCGCTGGCCAAATCAAAAATGCAAACTAAATTTCCCAAATTTTTTGGAATTTCGAAAATTCCGGGACCGATCACGACCACTCACACCTTTTCTCCTTCCGACCGAGCGCGGTCCCCGCCAGTTCCTGAGCGACACCGATTCCCCCTGTCGGAATCTCGATCGACATGTGGGACATTGGAACGACGCCAACTCAACCAACTCAGGAGGCCTGCCGGAACTCATCTACGGCGCTCTTGAGGGCCCGGGAACACTTCTTCGAGACCCTGCTGTCCGACCCGCCAAATGCGGGTGGAAATCCTCCTTCCGAGATCCGGTAGGGCCGGTGCCACCCACCAGTAAGCCTTGAGTTTTGGCCCCGGGAGAGCGCACGTACGTATGCATTTGTGAATATTTGGCAATCGCAACCAATTCTGCGAATACAGGTTCGGTCGACGTCGTCGGCGGCCCGCAGTGCGTCTCTCGACCGCAGCGCGCCCAGCGGGCCGCGCACTTGGAAAGTGCGGGCTACCATGTCGCAATCGACCTGCTTTCTTGTGGGGTTCTGGCGTTTTGGCGGGTCGTTGTGGACAATTTCCAGTCGTCAATGTATCTGCGGGATCGGATCAGGAAATCACCTGACCGGCAAGAGACATCGCTCGCTGTTGGAGTATGCCATGGCGAAGAAGAAACCTGTTTCAGTGGAACGTCCCACACTCGAATCGATTCTCGACCAGATCGAAACGCTGGACTCGCGGACGGAAACGCTGGAGTTGTCGGTCCCCCGACGCCTGACTCACCTGGGTCGACTCGTCTGCGGCTGTTATCCGCTGGCGGTTGTGATCGATCGGATGCTGCAGAAGGGGTTTGAGCCTGTCGGCGGTGAAGCAGAAGAAGACGGGAAACGGCTGAATTTCCAGCGGACGACGAAGAAGCGATCATCGGCCGTTCGTACCGCCGCTCCGCCGATTGATGTTATCCAGCGTGTTCCGGCACTCGCGCGTTTCGCCAAAACGACCATCCGCCTCCATCCGCGACGCGAACGAGTGGCCGATCCGGCTGCTTCGAAACTGGGGGGGCAGTTCTTGTGGCCGCGGTCGGAACCATGGCCGCGGTGCGACGATCACCGCCATCAGACGGGTGTCGATGGTCGGGAGTCGCCGACCGGCGGAGTGAGTCCGATTCTGGTTGGGGCGATTCAACTGAACGCCCGCGATTTTCCGACCCTCCCGTTCAAGCCGGGTTGCGACCTGCTGCAGTTGCTCTGGTGTCCGACCACCGAAGATGCACACGACGACGCCTTCGAATACTCCAAGGTGTTTACCTATTGGCGAAATTCACAAGAGATCGTCGATCCGTTGCCGGCCGCCCCCTTACCGGATTTCGGCGAAACGATTCGCAATCATTTTCCGATTTCGTGCGGCTTTCATTCGGAAGAAGTGCGGGAGTTTCCCGGACAGGAGATTCTGCAGAAACTCGCGCGCACCAAGGGACTTCGCAAAGCGCTGTCGTCAGACAAGGTGCTGCGGGAACGGTATGAAGGAGACTTGAGCGCCTGTCCCTCCATGAAACTCGGCGGCTATCCCTACTGGGTGCAGAACGACGACACTCCGCAATGCGTCTGTGGTGCGACCATGGAATTCCTGCTGCAACTGGGGGACTGGGAATACACGAACATCGACAGCAGCCAGCGATGGATTCCCCGCAGTCATCGCTGGACGGTCAAAGAGTGGCGCACGAACCCTGTTGCCGACGGGTTACTGCGGCCGCCCCTCTTCGATTTCGGACACCTCGTCTACTACTTCTTCATCTGCCGCAAATGTCCTGACCGTCCCGTCCGCTTCGTCACTCAGTCGTGAACTCTCGGGACAATGGGCGGAGCAGGCCTGGAGATTCAGCACCCGGGACTGCAATCGTGCCCCAGCAACAGATCGACCACCCAGCAGCCCCGTGCGTGCGGACCGGATTGTCGGAGGTGCTCGATCACCTGGACGTGGGTGCATCCCGCTTCACAGAGGCGATCGGCAAGTGCCGGGAGTCGGTCAAAGTCACGTTCCTGATAAATCTCTCGTGCGAGCGATACGACCGGTTCCGTCAACCATCCCGGGTCGAAGGTGACCGGCTGGAACGGGTTGCCGAAGATGTCGTGAATCAGGACCACCTGCATCGCCTGGGATTTCCAGGATGCCTCGGTGTTCCCCCCCGCTTGCAGAATCAGGTCGTTGATCCTTTTGGCACCCTCCAGGGCCGAGTCCGCAGCCGCCATGATGGCCGCGCCATACACCAGATGTCTGATCGTCTCATACGCATGCAGTGATTCTTTCAATTCCTCCGCTCGTAGTCGCGCTTCGCGCAGATCAGCCAAGGATGCCGCACCGTCTGCAAAGCGTTCGGCGACCTCCACCGCCTCTCGAATCGGTTCGGCATCGAGCCACTTCCAAACGCGGCGACAGCACGCGACGGAATACAACCGGAATTTCCGCGTGCTCTCAGGTTGCGTCGCCTCGAGGTACAGGAGCGCACGGTACGGAA
>JAPLOC010000078.1 GCA_026692825.1 Planctomycetota bacterium
GACCGATCCAATCGTTCTGATCATCAATCGCAATGAACAACACATTGGGCCGTCGCGGCTCGGCTCCCCAGGTGAATTGAGGCAGAAGACCGAGAACGGCAAGCAACCATCGAATGGAGCGAAAAGGAAATCGCATCGACCCCTCGGGGTTCACAGTGGACAGTCTTGCGCCGGATCGCCTGCGTCGGTGTGGACAGAGAAAATCTCGACGATGTTCATGGGGTGGAGACGTTATACCCGCTGCGGGGGTCGATGCGACATACTCTGTGTGACCCATTGAAGGAGACGTTGGCCAATGGCCGCCGCGGGACGGCTGAAGATTTCCGCAGTTGTGAAGGAACCGCCATGGATGGCACGTATGGGAATACGCTACAACACCTGTATCGATACCTCGTGTCTCAACTCCGTGGCGTCCACGCCATCGCATGACTTCCAAATACGCCGTCGCCGAACACAACGAGTTCCTGGCCGCCTCCGCTGAGGCGCTCGCTTCGCCCAACCTGCAGATCGCGCTCAGTCGACTGGGTGAGACGCTGGCCGCCGGGAACAAGTCGGCGTTTGAAAAACTCCCGGGTTCGTCGCTGTTGCGCGACAAGGCGCGGGCGATCAAGGACGAGACGCTGGCCCATCTGGATGTGCATCTCGCGACGCTGGAAAAGTCGATCCTGGCTCGGGGCGGGCACGTGCATTTCGCCGCCGACGCCGCGGACGCCAACGAAATCGTCCAGCGGATCATCCGCGAACGTGGCGTCCAGCGTGTGGTGAAATCGAAGTCGATGGTCACCGAAGAGATCCATCTCAACAAACACCTTGAAGAAGCGGGGGTCGAAGTCACCGAAACCGACTTCGGCGAGTTCATCATTCAGGTCGCCGGCGAACGCCCTTCGCATCTCGTGGGACCCGCGTTGCATAAGACCGCCGAGGAAATGGCGGTCTGTCTCAACGACCGATTCGATCAGACACTGACGAAAGACCCGGCGGAGATGGCGCAATTCGCCCGGGGTTACCTGCGACAGAAATTCGCCGAGGCCGACCTGGGAATCACCGGGGGGAACTTCCTGGTCGCGGAGACCGGGACCGTGGTGATCATCTCCAACGAGGGGAACGCGCGGCTCACCACCAGTGTCCCCAAGATCATGGTCTCGATCGTGGGGATTGAAAAGGTGATCCCCAAACTGTCGGATCTGCCGATCTTTCTCAAAATCCTCGCCCGGGCGGCGACGGGACAGAAGCTATCGATCTACACGTCCATGGTCACCGGACCGCGCAAACCGGGTGAGGGGGATGGCCCCGAGGAATTCCATCTAATTCTGCTCGACAACGGCCGCAGTCGGATTCTGGGAAGCCCGATGCGCGAGAGTCTGTTTTGCATCCGTTGCGGAGCATGCCTCAACATCTGCCCGGTGTATCGAAAGATCGGCGGACACGCGTACGGAGGAATTTACTCGGGGCCGATTGGGGCGGTGATTTCCCCACTGTTTGATGGACTCGCGGAGACATACCATCAGCCGCACGCCAGCAGCCTGTGTGGCGCGTGTCAGGTGGCGTGCCCGGTGAAGATTCAGATTCCGGAACTGCTGATTCGCAACCGGGCTGCGCAACATGCGGCCCATGTCGCGCCCAAAGGAGAAGAATTCATCTACCGAGTCTGGAGCTGGATGATGCGTCGACCGTGGCTGTACCGAATGGCCGGCAAAGTCGCGGCGAAAGTACTGGGGTGGAAGGCGAAGGGGGGATGGGTGAGCCAACTTCCCGGGCCACTCGCCGGCTGGACAGCGCACCGCGACTTTCCGACACCGGCGGCGACGTCGTTTCGTGACCGGTGGAAAGAATTGGAGCGCGAGGAGATTCCGCCGCGAAGTCCAAACGATCCTTGATCGCGACAGAACCAGGGGGTTGAACGGCGGCCTATAAAAACCGCTTCAAAATGCGCCGGCTAACGGGATCGAGGTTCCTTTGATCCACTATGCGATAGCGGATGCCATGCGTGTCGGTGATTGCCACGCCGTGCTGACCGTGGACCCGCACGTTCTCTTCGGTTGTGGTCGCGAATGCGACGATTCCGCGCTCGGTTTCAACCCGCCAGTCGGTCTGCGACGAACCGGCTCGGGCTTCGATCAGCCGCTGGATGAGCGGTTGAAACTCCCGGCGGGCCAGTTCCTTCTCGAGGATTTCCCGGGTCGCGGGACTGAGCATTTCCAACGACTCCAACAGAAACAGCTCATGCCCCTGGGAGTCGCAGAACGCGATCCAGTGCAGCGGATCGGTGGTGGGAAACGCCCGAACCGGTACCACCTCGGAATGGACCGTGCCATCGGGGAGAGTGAGCGCCAACCGAGCGAACGCATCGTGGCGCAGTTCAACCGACTTCCAGTCGAGCGTATCAGCGGGTGAGGTTGGCAACGCGATTCGTTCCCGAGGAGATTCCGAGTGAATTGGTGGCTTCGACCAGTCTATTTTGACAGTGCGGGTTATTCGAGATCGTGACCCGTCAACAGCCGTTCGATCGCGTCGGCGCGCGCGGCGACTTCCAGCACGCTTTTGCGTACCTCTTCCGCGTCAACCGTCCCCCGAGGGTACGTGTCGTGGACCACGAATTTCTGACGCCCGTCGATTTCACGCAGTGCCACACTGCCGTGCGGCATTTCGGAATTCAACCGCAATGCCGATTCATAATACGCCGGCTGGGCGTCGCAGCAGTTGCTGTAGATCAACAGCAGCCGCTCGGCCGCCGCGTGGTTGCTGGGTTCGACCATCACCGATTGCTTGCGGCCATTGGGAAACCGAACCACCACCGTGTGACGTTTTCCGTCCGAGGACCAATGGACGAGCGGGTCGTCGCGAAACGCCTCTCCCAGCAGACTGTCCAGATCGCGGGCTTGTCCCAAAATCGCCTGCAGCAACTGCGCCGCCTTGATCGCGTCTGACGGACGGTTCGCCGGGTTCTTTTCCAGCATCATCCCCAGACACTCGGCCATCTCAAGCGACACTTCGGGAACAATGCGACGGATGTTGGGCAGTGGTTAGTGCAGCACATCCCCCATCAACACCGCGAGCGTTTCGCCATGATAGGGCAACCGACCGGACAGCATGAGGAAGTACGTGACGCCCAGCGCGTAGACGTCGGTCGCAGCACTGGCGGGGGCTCCGTCGAACAACTCTGGGGCCATGAACTGGGGCGTCCCACACAATGGTTCGCCGGTCCCCTTGGTGGCGTGGCGAATGATCTTCGCCAGTCCAAAGTCGGCGATCTTGGGAATTCCCTGCAACGTCATCAGAACGTTGTCCGGTTTCAGGTCGCGGTGAATGATTCCCAATCGGTGCGCCTCGGCAAGACCGTCAGCGATTCGGGCGGCGAGCGCGGTAGCGCGCAAGGGGGCCAGCCGATGTTCGTCGCGAATGATCTGCCGCAATGACCGACCTGGAACAAATTCCATTTCCAGAAAGTACAGTGCCCGTTCCTGACCGACCGCATGGACAGTGATCACGTTAGGATGCGACAGGGCGGCGGCGGCCCGCCCTTCATTGAGAAAGCGATCGACGAACTCGCGATCTTCCTCCACCAACTCGGGCATCAGTACCTTGAGTGCGCACGAGCGGTGCAGATCTTTGTGTCGCGCCAGGTAGACCCGACCCATGCCCCCTTTTCCAAGCAGCGCTTCGATACGATACACGTCGAAGTCTGCCCCGATCAGCGGGTCGGGGGTCGACGGGGTCATTGGTTCCGGCTCGAGTCGCAAGTCGACATTCGATTGCGAACTGTCGAAGATGGTCGTTTCCGCCAGCGGAACGGGTCGGGGATTGCGGATTTCGTAGCCGCAGTGGGGGCATTCGGTCACCAGATCGACTGGCAACACCGGCTTGCCGCACCGCGGACAGTTGCGATACACCGCCTGCGGTCCAAAAAACGAAGGATCTTGAGACATCGGGGCTTTGACCGGGGAATCCTGGGGAACTAGAGTTCAGTTTAGCGGGTTCGCGGAAAGTTCCTAGTCGCCGTGATCTGTGATCTTTGAGTCGACGTTGCATTCGTCGCCAATATTCGCCTTCCCACCGCCGAATAACCAGTCGCCAACTGTTCCCATCACCCCGGTCACCGATGAACGCCAATTCGCCAGAAGACGCCGCTGAGCCTGTTTTCCAGGATCCCGCCAGCGACCGGCCCTCGGAAACCGTGGAACTGAGCGACCAGGATTTTATTGTGGTGGAGGACTCCGATTTTACGGATCCTCCCGATTCTGGCGATCGAAGAGGCCGGGGCCGACAACGGGTGCGATTGCCCGGTCCCGGGTTCTGGGAGTCGGTGGGTTGGATGGGGGGGCTGCTGATATTGCACATGGGGGTCGGCATCTTCGTCGTGGCGATCTCCGCCGTAATGTTTTTTTCGAAGGGGGGATTTGGTCAGGCGGTGCCACTCCCCGCCGCTCCGGCCGAAGCGGAAGTGTCGGTGGATCCGCTGACTGATAATTCGCCAGCAGATGGCGAAGAGGCGAAGCCCGCTGAGCCGGCCGAGCCGGCGGTTGCCGATGCCGCGAATCCGACAACAACGCCGAGTGATCCGGCAGCGCAATTCGTCGCGCAGATGTCGGCGGAAATGAAGCGTGCGATGCCGGCGCTGTTGGGACTCACGGGAATCGTCACGTGTCTGTACGGGTTGGTGCTGTGTCGGTATCGACTCGGAAAAGAGAACTTTCAGGCGCTGGGCTGGAGGCTTCCGTCTGCGCATCAGCTTGTCGCCATCGGTCTGCTGGTGATCCCGCTCTCGGCCCTTTGCACATCGATCCAGACCGCGGCGTTCAAACGGTTTCCGGGTTCCATGTCCGAGATGCAAAACCTGTTTGATGGCGTGCAGGATCTGCCGTTTCCGCTGCTGGTGCTGATTCTGGCCTTGCTCCCGGCACTTGGCGAGGAATTGCTGTTTCGCGGATTGATCGGACGCGGACTCCTGGCGCGGTTTGGGCTGCCCGTCGGAATGGTGGTCACGTCGATTCTGTTCGGATTGATCCACATCAACCCGGCACAGGTGCTGGGGGTGATTCCCCTGGGGCTGGCGATGCATTTCGTCTATTCGACCACCCGCAGTTTCTGGGGACCGGTGTTGTTGCATTTCCTGAACAATTCGCTCGCGGCGGTGATGTTGCAATTCGGAGACAAACTGCCATTCAAGAACCTGGATGACCCCGATCTGGGACTGCCGTTGGGTGTGCTGACGATGGCGACGGCGGCGGTTTGCGGACTCACCGGTTGGCTCTGGCAGACCCGGGTGGAATTCCGCGGAGTGGACGGGGAATTGTACCCGGCCGACGGAGCCGACTGCGGCGTTCCCTTCGACGCGGGAGACTACACGCGGGAGACGTCGTTGCCGTACTGGTGGCAAGTGGTGGCGAGTCTGTCGGGAATCGCCGGCTTGATCTATGTGGCGTCGAATGCCCCACCGGTGATGCGCCCTTGAACTGTTACCTCGGTCGGCGGGGCCGGGTACCCCGCTTTCCGGGAGGCGATTTGTATTCCACGGTGACGGCGGTGCGGATGCCGCCACGGGGGGTGAACGAGGCAACCAGCTTCATCGAGCGGGGCTGAGTGACCGCGACAAGGTCGTCGAGGATCCGGTTGGTGACGTGTTCATAGAACGCGCCATGATTCCGGAAATGCTGCAGGTAGAGTTTCAGCGATTTCAGTTCGACACAGACCTTGTCGGGAACGTACGTCAGGGTCAGCACGCCAAAATCGGGCTGCCCGGTCTTGGGACACATCGACGTGAATTCAGGACAGATCGTTTCGATCTCGTAGTCGCGATTGGGAAATCGGTTCTCGAAGACAGCCAAGGTCCTGCTCACAAAAACTAGATTGATCTCTTGGCCAACCGGTGCGGTGGCCCCTGGGGACGTTCTGGCCGCGTCGCGGTTCGAAACGAGCGAATCGCGGCGGCCGAATGGACCACAGATCATAGCGATCCCCGCTGGGAGTTCATCCCGGGGAAACCGCTGGGGTCAATGTCGCATTTTTCGCCCTGCGGGGTATAAGATACTCTGGATGCGACGGATCCACGTCGCACCGGCGCTTCACCCACCCCGAGAACTCTCGCCATGAAGAAGTTGCTTGCCACGCTGTCGGCCGCCTTGTGCTGCCTCTCGCTGACTGTCGCTTTCGCGGCCGACGACAAAGTCGCCGCCGAGAATGAGAAGGCTCCCGATTTCACGCTCAAGGCGTCGGACGGGAAAGAGTACAAACTGAAAGATTTCGCGGGGAAGCAGGCGGTGGTCATCGCGTGGTTCCCGAAGGCGTTCACGGGGGGCTGTCGGGCCGAGTGTCTGTCGTTCCGGGACTCGGGGGAAGAGATCCGCAAATACGACGTCGCCTACTTCACGGCGAGCTGCGACGATCTCGAAACGCAGAAGAAATGGGCGAAGGAACTCGAACTCGATTACCCGGTTCTCAGTGACCCGGACACGAAAGTCGCCAAAGCGTACGGCGTGGTGCATGAAGGCCGCGAACGCCCCGAACGCTGGACGTTCGTCATCGATAAAGACGGCGTGATCAAGCAGATCGACAAAAAGGTGAACACGAAGACGCACGGCGAAGATATCGCCAAGACGCTGGAGAAGCTGGGGGTGGAGAAGAAGAAGTAGTAGTCGTAACGCGACCGAGTTCGCATTCCCCCCGGTTAAATCCTCTTTGTCTTTGCGGTTAACCCGTACCGTGTTCGCCCGACTCCGCCACATTCTGGAGATGATTCGGTTCAGCCATACGCTGTTCGCGCTACCGTTCGCGCTGTTGTCGGCGGCGCTGGCCTGGCGGCTGAATCTGCGGGCGGGGGGGGCGATCCGGTGGGAAGAGATTGTGGGGATCCTGCTGTGCATGGTGTTCGCCCGCTCGGTCGCGATGGCGTTCAACCGCCTGGTCGATCGGCAGATCGACGCCGGCAACCCGCGAACCGCCGGCCGACATCTGCCCGCGGGAATCCTCAGCGTCTCCAGCGTTGTCGGGTTCAGCATCGCCTGTTCGCTGGGATTTGTGGCGTCGACGCTGCTGTTTCTCCCAAACCGCTGGCCGTTGTATCTGTCTGTCCCCGTGCTGGCGTTTTTGTGCGGCTATTCGTACGCCAAACGCTTCACGTCGCTGTGTCACTATTGGTTGGGGGCGGCATTGATGCTGTCTCCCGTCGCGGCGTGGATCGCCCTGCGGGGAGAAGTGACGTGGACTCCGGTCCTGTTGGGGCTGGCAGTGTTCTTCTGGGTCGGTGGTTTTGACATTATCTACGCTTGCCAGGATGTCGATTTCGACAAGGGGCGGGGACTGCACAGCCTGCCGGCTCGGATGGGTGTCCCTCGTGCGCTGAAACTGGCTTTGGCGAGTCACGTGGCGATGCTGTTCTGTCTGGTCGGGCTGTGGCAGTCGGCCGAACTGGGGTCTCTGTTTCTCGCGGGAATCGTCGTCGTCGCTGGACTGCTGGCGTATGAACACTCACTGGTCCGGCCCAATGACCTGGCGCGGGTGAATGTGGCGTTTTTCAACGTCAACGTGATTGTCAGCATGGGACTGTTTTTCGTCGGTCTCGCCGACGTCTGGTGGGGCTGGAATCGATCGAAGTGACCCTATGTCGACGCGCACGCTGTTGACCGCGGAAGAGTTTTTGGCGATTCCGGGGGATGAGCCTCACGAATTGGCACAGGGGGAGGTCGTTGAGAGGCCATTGCCCGGAGGTCGGCATGGACTGGTTTGCGCCCGGATTGCCAGGCTGTTGGGAAACTGGGCGGATTCCCACGAGGCGGGCGAGGTGTTGTCCAACGATTCGGCCGTGATCACCGAGCGCGATCCCGATTCAGTCCGGGGTCCTGACGTGCAGTTTTTTTCGATCGACCGCCTACCCGGCGATTTTCCCCCCGTCGGGCCTCTGCGACAGCCCCCCGATTTGGCGATCGAGGTGGTGTCGGACTCCGATCGCTGGAGCGACGTGATCAACAAAGTGGACGAATTCCTCGGTGTGGGTGTGTGAGAAGTCTGGGTGATTGAACCTGAAGGCCAGTTTGTGGAGATCTTTCGCCCCGACGGTTGCCACCGCCGCATTCGACGCGACGGAACGCTGGAAAGTCCCACCATTGTCCCCGGGTTTGCGTGTCCTGTGGGGAGTCTGTTTACGATTCGCAGGAGGAGGGATTCTGCCTGACGATTACGGTTGGTTCCAGGATTCGGCTGTTCAGTTTCCCTGTTGAAAACATCAGTACGAACGTAGCCGTATGCAGCTACTCGGAAGTACGCAGGGAATTCTGAACTTCTCAGGGATTGACATTAACCCGAGTCGTCCGATAACGTTGGGGGGCGGGCGTCTGGTCATCGTTCTCGGAGTTCAACAGCATGTCTGGGGTCGAATTCGAAAACTTGGCGGAAAGATCCGACAGGTTCGCACAGCCGCCGGTGCGATTGACATCGGGGTCATCCAATACGGCTCGTCAGATTCAGGAGGGGATCTCGGAGATCGCCAGATTTATCGCGCTGGCAACTGATGAGGAGTTTGAATTACTCATTGCTCGTCAAGCCGGCGCACGCGTCGTACGGGATGAGGTGCAGTCGATGCTGCGAGATTCGTTGACTGGATTGAATCAGTGGATCCAGGAGGCCGTTGCTTCGTACATTGAGAACCAACAGAATGACCAAAGACGACCAGTCATCAAAGCGGAGTCGGGGCGAACCGAAGAACTTGTCGCTCCCTGAAAGCGAAGCGGCTCCTCCGTCTGTCGTGCAACAGCAGACCGAAGACATGTCTGAATTGCCGCCGCCGAAGGTGGTCCGTCGTGTTGAAGAATTTATTCAGATGGCGCAATTCTCCCATGGACAAGGGAGGGATCCATTCGTCGAAAAAATGACGGCGGAACACGTAACCGCTGTGATCTACAATAAGGACAAAGACAACGAACGGAAGCATGCGGAAGAAAACCAGCGAATTCTAAATCAGCGTTGGTATCTCGTCGGAACCGGAGTGTTCATACTGGCGATTTGCGCGCTGTTTCTCGGATTTCAGCAGACCGACCATCTTGACGCAGTCTTGGCCGCAGTTTCCGGGTTGATTGGTGGAATCGGTATTGGGCGTGCTTCATCGAATGAAAAATCGGGCAAGTAAGTCGCGTGCCGCTTCGTCTCCGCGACGAGACTTGATTGGAGTACCCATGTCGACGCGCACGCTGTTATCCGCAGAAAAGTTTCTGACATTGCCGGGCGACGAGCCACGGGAATTGATTCGTGGGGAGGTGGTCGAAATGACTCCTCCAGGACGACGACACGGGTTTGTCTGTTCGAATGTCGCATACGAGTTGAATGAATGGGCTCGCCGCATGAAGGCGGGGGTCGTGTTAACCAATGATTCCACTGTGTTGACGGAACGTGATCCCGATACCGTTCGCGGACCGGACGTTCAATTCATCGCCAGACACCGACTCACCCCGGCGTTTCCCGCCCGAGGATCCGTGGAAACTCCCCCCGATCTCATTGTGGAAGTCGTTTCAGAAACGGATCTAAGTCACAGGGTCACCGAAAAAGTTGTTGAGTTTCTGGACGCCGGGGTCCGGGAAGTGTGGTTGGTCGAACCCGAGCGGCAATTCGTCGAGGTTTTTCGTTTGGAGACCCGGCCCCGTCGCGTGGAGGGGGAGGAGCCACTCGAAAGTCCGCAGTTGCTGCCCGGATTTCGCTGTTCAGTTTCCGAATTCTTCGCGGTCTACTAGAACAGCGTGGCTGTGAAAGTCACTGGCGTGATTCGTCGCTCTGTCTTTGCGACGTCCCTGCGGAATCATCCGCGCCCATTCGATCAACGTCGTTCCTACAACCATGATCTCTCCTTCCCGTTCCTCCCGCCTTGACGACATCAGCGCGAAAGTGGTCGCCGGTGAACGTGTTTCGTACGACGACGGGATCTTTCTCGCCGAGCAGGTGGACGTGCTGACGCTCGGCCGGCTGGCGAATTTGGTTCGCGAACGGAAGAACGGCAACTTCGCCTACTATAACACAAATGTCCATCTGAACCCGACCAACGTCTGTGTCTACCGTTGCGTGTTCTGCGCGTTTCGGTCCGATCTCAAGTCGGCCAAAGCCTACACGTTCACAGACGATCAGATCCGCGAGCGGGTCGCCGAGGCGCGCGCGATGGGGGCTACCGAAATGCATGTGGTCGGCGGACTGCACCACCAGAAGCCGTTCGACTGGTACGTGAACATCGTGCGGGTGATCCACGAGGCGTGGCCCGACCTTCACATCAAGGCCTGGACGGGGGTCGAAATCGACTGGTTCAGCTTCCTCACCAAAAAACCGACACGGTGGGTGCTGGAACAGATGAAAGAGGCGGGGCTGGGGAGCATGCCTGGCGGCGGTGCCGAGATTTTTCATCCGGAAGTCCGCGACAAAATCTGCGAACACAAAGCCGACGGCGAGGGTTGGTTGCGGATTCATCGCGAGGCACATGAACTCGGCCTGCGGACCAACGCCACGATGCTCTACGGGCATATTGAAAAGCCTTGGCACCGTGTCGATCACCTGTGCCGACTCCGCGATCTGCAGGACCAGACCCACGGCTTCCAGACCTTCATCCCGCTGGCGTTTCACCCCGAAAACACCGGCCTCGACCACATTCCCCCTCCCAGCGGGTTGACCGACCTGTCGGTGATGGCGCTGGCGCGGATCCTGCTCGACAACTTCGACCATATCAAAGCGTATTGGATTATGCTGGGCGAGAAGACCGCACAGACCGCGCTCAGTTTCGGAGCAGACGACCTCGACGGCACGGTGATCCATGAACTGATCTATCATGACGCCGGCGCCCAGACACCCCAGGGTCTCACCGTCGACCAGATCCACCGCATGATCCGCGAGGCGGGTCGCGTGCCGGTCGAACGCGATACGCTCTATCGCAAGGTCCTGCGCGACGACGGCGGACCCAACTGGCGCCTGGGGGAACCAATCATCGCGGGCCGGGCCTGAAACGCCGCCCGGAAATCGCAAGATGGTACAAACTGGTTTCCGCCGCGATGACGGGGACAAATCAGCGTTCGCACATTGACCAATCATCCGGCTTTCACCAGATCGCTCGAGCGGCAATTCAAAGGAATTGGGCCGCAAACCTCTGTGAACTGGGCGTCCCGAATCCCCCCCAGCGGCGTTGTCACTGGTCGCCAAAATAACGCGCGAACCCAGCCCCCCTCTGGCACGTCATTCCTTTGCAGGTTAGAATCTGTCCCGTGCCCCGGAGAGGTGGCAGAGTGGTCGATTGCACCGGTCTTGAAAACCGGCAGGGCGCAAGCTCTCGGGGGTTCGAATCCCCCCCTCTCCGCTCCTTCAAACCCGATATCTTGTCTGTCGGCCTCCGTTGAATGCCTCGGCAACTGGTTCCTGGCGCTCTCAGCAGAATTCGAACCAATTCTCTGCGACTTCGGTCTCGTCGCGCCGTGACACGCACCGCTCCCGCAATGCACCCACGACCCCGTCGGGGCTTCGCCTCTTCGCCGTGCTGGGGGGTTTAAACCCACACGAGCCTCAACCGTCAGTCGCGTCGCTACCTGTCGATCACTTTCCGCCGCACCTGATAAGTCGGGTATGTGCCATAGTGCTTCGCCCACTCAATGCTCTGGACGTATTCGCACGAAAAATCCGTCACCCTGTCGACGGCGGCCAACGCTGCGAACGCCTCGCTGGCGTACACCTCGCCGGGCGGGGTCTTGGGTTCCAGTCGGGCGGCACGGGTGATGTGCGCACCGGCGTGCGAATCGCGCCCCGTCACCGGATCGTTGCAGAAGAAGACCGGCCCCGCATGCAGCGCGATCCGCATCTCCAGATTCTCTCGCAACCCCATCTGGCGCCACAATCCCGTCTGCTGACACCGGCGGATGACGTCCAGAATGTCGAGCGCGCAGCGACCCGCCTCACGAACGGAACGAAATGCGAGATAGATCCCGTCTCCCGAGGTGGACCGCAATTCACACGCTTCAGCGTATCGTACCCGCAGCATCGCGCCGATCGGACCCCAGAAGTATTCGACAAACAGCCGCACCTCCCGCTCCGTCAACCCGCTGAATCCCTTCACATCGCCAAACAGCATCGCTCGAACCCCCGCGTCAGACTCGGCCATCGAATACTCGACCACCGCGTTCAAGCGTACGTCAGCCGCCGTCGGTTGTCTGAGGGAAATGGGATTGTCTCCCTTCGCCGGGTCTTGTTTCGACATGTTCAAATGCCACACAGGAACGCCAGATCCCTCCCAGCCCGCCACCACCCATCCCACGCTCCCTGTCAGCTTTCCCGGCTTGCCGTCCCACACGCACAGACCGATCGGCGTGGTTTCGAACCGGTTTGCCGCCGACATCGCCATCCCCAACAACACATTGCTGCTGTATTTGAACGAGATCCCGTTGCTGGGGAATTTGTTTGGCGACACGGTCACAAACGACGTTGCCTGCCGAATCACTTCGTCGAATCGCTGAGACCAGGTGGGGCACGACGTATCGTTTGGCAGGTCGACTTTCAGTTGCTTGTATTCCTCGATTTCGTACGGCAGAACGACGTGCGATTCGCCGTGCAACTCGTGGATCAGTTCGTGAAACAACGGCTCCGCACCATTCGCGGCCGCCGCGAATCCGATGAGGGGCCGATTCTGGTCAAGCAACCACATTTTCAACGCCTCCCGCACCGAATTCTCACGGTCATGGGGAAATTTCCCCGCCTCCCGCTCCGGGGAGTCGAGCGCGTGTCCCACGAAGATGACCACCGCCGGCCGAGGCATCCATTGGTCGAGCAGAGCCGCGCGACGGTCGACAACACCCTCGCCCGATCCGGTCTCGGGAATCGTCGACAACAACCTCCCGGCCTGCCCCCGCGTTGGCAGATAGAGTCCATGATCATTGCGTGCCAGCTCATAAGCCTTATGAAGCTGCAGGCCGGCTTCGTCGACTCGACCTCGTACGAGTTCAGCAAGCCCCAACGTAGAATGCAGTTCGAACCGCTCATCGTCGTCGGGAATGCGCTCGGGGTCCGCGAGACGGGCTTCGCAGCCGCGCTGGACCTCGTCGGCGATCTGGCACGCTGCCGAAGTCTGACCGGTCAGCCGCAATTGCGTTGCCAGTCGGATTCCTGTCTCCCGATCGCGCGACAGCACCCATGCTGTTGAATACCGCTCAATCGACTGGCCAAGATTCTGTCCGCGTTTCGCCGGGTCGATTTCCAATTCCGCAAGGTCGGCGAAGACTCGCCCGAGTGCTGCGTCGATCAGCACCTTGGCGTCTTTCCCGACTCGACCATCTCCTGAGGTCACTGGCCGCTTTGCGATCTGGTCGCAGAGTTTCTCCAGAACGTCCTGCGCCTTCAGGGGAGTGCGCGCTTCGCACAGAGCTTGGGCCAGTTCGAGCTGCAGACCGATATCGTCGACCCACGGTCGGGTCGGCTGGGGGGCCTCTGTTTCGGCGGACCAGTTCAATCCCGCCCGCGCGATTTCAACGGCCAGCAAAGGGGATCGAAATCGGGACATCCCGCGGGCCAGGTGGATAAACGGGGCGGGACTCTGGGACCAGGGGGCTGTCGGTTTAGTCGATTCGGTCGCGTGTTTGCCACAACCGGAGCGACGCCGCGGAGCGTCGTCGCTACAAAACCCCTGCCCCTTTGCCGGCTCGTACGGCAGGTGAAACAGATCTGCGCTCAGATGCGTGTCAATCGCATTGTTTTGAATCACCGCCGCATAGGTCAGTCAAGTGTTTGTGGTGTCAATCTGGTTGCGTGGAGATCATCACCTGTCGGGCAAGCCGGCAAGGGGTCGTTTAAAGAATGTCGCGTTCTCGGTCGTGCGGAGTAGAATTTGACGCCGCGCGGAGAATACTCGGTTCATGGTCCGGCCATCGATCAGCCGCTCGCGCTATCCCCCGGGTCATCCCCCTTGGTATCGTCTCGAATCCGACTGTCATTCCTTCCTTTGTCCCACCGTGCTACATGACATACACAGTGATTCTGGCTTTGGGAGCGCTGCTGCTCGCGGCACCGGGCGATGCCCCCGACGCCGCAACGCCGCCCCGGCTGATTGGTTTCACCGAACTGCAAACCAATCTCCCCGGCAATCGTCACACCAATGTCCGCACGATGCGGGCGAAAGTGATTCCGATCGCTGGGGGAGATTCTCAGCCGATCGGCGAGCAGCTTGTCGACGATCCCAACGCCTGGACGCAATTCGCCGGCTGGTCCCCCGACGGTCAGACTGCGATCGTCGCGCGGGGATGGCAGAGTCCCGAAAACGCCGCTTGGGAGGAAGAACACAAGACGTTCCGCTTCACCGCGGAAGGTTGGTCGCTGGACTCGTATCTGGTCGATTTGGCGACCCGCCGGTCGACCAACGTGACGGCGGTCGATCGCGTCAGCTTCTACAACGGCGGTCTGTTTTTCTGGCAGGGAGATTCAACCAAGCTGGGGTTCACCGCGCTCATCGACGGCAACTCGCATCCCTTTAAGATGGACCGCGATGGGAAAAACAAAGTCGATCTCACCAAAGGTTCGCAGGAATTCACGTACGGTTTCAGCGCGTCGCGCGATGGGAAGCGAATCGCCTACCACAAGAGTTATCAGGTGTATCTGGCGGACGCCGACGGTTCGAACGCAGTCCATGTGAAGACGGGGAATCCGTTCAACTTTGCTCCCACCTGGTCCCCCGATGGCCGGCATCTGCTGTTTGTCTCGGGAGAACATTACAACTGCCACCCGCATGTCGTGAACGCAGACGGCACCGGACTGCGAAAAGTCGCCGACCGGGCCGGTTATCGGGGGGTGACCGAATTCCTTGACGTCTTCGATTTTCATGGAGGGAGCAGTGACATACCTGTCTGGTCGATCGACGGGAAGTCGATCTTTTACACTGCGCTGGTTGGCAAAAACGTTGAACTCTTTCACGTCGCGCTCGACGGTCAGCCCGAACGATTGACAACCACTCCGGAAGGTTCGACGCATTACCATCCCCAGCCCCTCACTGAATGGCAAATCCCTCAGGTAAAAAATGAGCCATCGAGACCGAGCCGCGCCCGTTAGGAAGCGGTAGTCGCGTACCGCTTCCTAACGGGCGCGGCTCGGTTAAGGCACCGCGATTTCGGCCGCGGAGAGTATCACTTCACTGTGCCTCGTTGTCAGTCGATCCCTCGGGAACGTCCATCACATACGCCCCGTCCCGCCAACGGAGCGCGGGCAACTTCAGCAGATCCTGCGGTGTGATCTTCCCCGCGAACAGGTCGGCGAGCTGCTCACGGCGGCGGTTGCGGCGGGCTTCCTTCACCTCCCACATCCTGACCAGGCTTGCGACGTAGCCTGCCAGTTCCGGGTTCGGATCGCGCGCCCACTCGGCCAAGAGCGCTTTCGCCGCCGGCGTGCCGATATTGGGGAGCAGGCGGCTGGCGGCTTTGCGTTGCGACACATCGGTCCATTGGGCGAACGTCGGAACCAGCCAGTCGAGGTGCGGCAGCGGCGAGTGGCCTGGGTCGGTGAACGCGTCGGCCCACCGCCGGTGTTCGCCTTTCGCCTGCTGTAGCAGGTATTCACGAATCGCCGGTGTGTCGATCAGCAGCGGCGCTCGATGGGCGACCTGGTAGCTGCCCGACGACGAGTCTTGCTGCAGCGAAGCGATGCAGCGCAACATCAAGAGATCGGCCTCGGCGAGCGGGTGTCGAACGAGTTGGCCGAGCAGACTGACACGACTGTTTTCTTTCAATCGCGGCTCGATTTCGGCCAGCCATTCGCGCGTTTGCGCCACGGGAACCAGCAACAGCAGCCGGGCCTGTTTTTCGGGATCGTTGAAGTCCCCCGCGTGGATCCAGCCCGCCAAGTCATCGAGTGAATTCTCCAGACGGGCCCGGCGTTCCACGTAACGGAACAACGCCTGAAACTTGGTCGGGTTACTTGCCAGATCGGGGTGCTTTTGAGTGAGCCAGTTCCGCAGCGACTGATGAATCGCGGGAGACACCACCGATTCAAACGCGTGAAGGATCAGTTCGACGTTGGCTTCAGCGCTCTGATGCGACGGGTTGAAAGGCTGCTCCGAATCCAAACCGATCCGATTGAGCAGCCCACGTGCTTCCGGTCGACCGGACCGGGACAGAATCGCCAGCAACTCGAGTCCCTTGCCTGATTCCAGTTTCCACTGTGCGCACAACGTCACCAGCTCGTTGAAGACCGGGTCGGGATCGACATGCGCCAGTGCCCGGAGGACCGCCAGCCCACGAACGTATTCGCCCGAGCCCCGCAGCGATTCCCAAGTCGACGATGACGAACTTCCATACGACGTGGGGGCCAGCAGCTTAGGATAACATCGTCGAAATTCACGATAGACCAAATCGCAGGCCAACGGGGCGACGAGGGGTATCACCCGGGTTTCCACCGAGGGAGTTGAGAGGAAGCCCGATTTCCCGACGTCGTCCAAAACTCGCAGGAAGACTCGCCGCGCGTCGTTGACGGTTGGTTCAATTGGAATCTCGTAGACGGCCCGGGCGACGGCGTCGAGCGCCGGTTCCAGTCGGTGGTCTTCCTTCGCCTCCTGGCACAGTTCGCGAAACAACAAGCTCCGATGCCGCGCAACGTAGGCGATCCATTCCGGTGTCGGTTGATAGTCAGATTCCCGAATTTCCTCCATCAACAATTCGACGACTACGGGAACCGCCGGGAACTGGACGCCGCTCACCGAATGGCTCATGGCTTGCACAATCATTCCGCCCCCGCCGCCGCCTCCCAATCCGGTAAGAGATGTCAGTCCCACGAAGCCGTCTTGTTCAAAGTGCCACCAGTAGCGCGATTCGCCCATCTTGGCCATGAACTCGGCGTCGCCATCATGATCCCAACTGTAAGTCTCCGGGGGCCACTTCCGCCAATCGCTGAACGGATCGGTTGGTGTCCAATAGAATTGTGTGGTGCTGTGGTACCACGGTTTCCCGTCACTGTTCCTGTGAAACACTGCGAATGTCTGATCGGGGGGAGTCGTCCATTCGGGAACACGGGCGCGAAAGTCAGATTCCCAAAGTGAAACNAACGACACGCCATTACAGAGAACCTGAACGTCGCCCAATCCATTCGCGTCCTCCAAAGTGATTGCAATGGGAGTCTGCGTGTTGCGACCGTCGATCGACGCGCAGGCGACGTAATACTGCGTGATGGACGCGGCCACCAGCAACGCGGCCGCCAGAACAACGCGCGACGAACGAAACAAGACGACGCACGCACAGCCCGTCGCCGCGATTCCCAGGCACCCGACCCATAGCGGTCGGCGTGGATTCCCGTCGAAAAACGCCGGGATGCCCAGGACGGGATGCAGGCAGAGGAATCCGATGAGCGGGAGCAAAAAGTACCCGGCGGTCAGTCCCAAGAGCGGCCGGGAGGCGGGGTTGTCGCGATTCATGGAATGACCTCGGTTCAGGCGGGGATTTCGAGATGCCGGTAGATGTGGGCCGCGCTCCAGGTGCAAAGCGCCGCCGCCAGCCAGAAGAACGGATTCCAGTACCAGAACGCCTTTTCAAACAGCGCATAGGCCGGAGCGACCCGGGCCACGAACGGCGAGCTTTCCAGCGACTGCGAAATGGTCCAGATGACGAGGAATGCCAACGTCAGGATCGCCATGTCGCGGGCGGTGCGCAGCCCTCCCCACAGACTGGAAGTCCGGCGCGGTGAAAGCAGCTTGCGGAGCGTGAGTACGAACGCGGTCAGGCAGTAAACGACCGCCGAGAGTTTGAGAATTTCGACAACGCAGCTCGATTCGAAGTCACGCACCATGGGAAAGAAGACCGCGTCGTCAAATTCGAACACGCGGTGCATGTGCGCCCGGGGACCAAGAGCAATCAAAGCCCAGGCGGTAGCGGTCATAAATCCCAGAAAGGCCATGCCCAACAGCCAGCGAGACCAGAAGATTCGCGAGCGCGTCATCCCTCGGGTGAAGACATAACACAATGTCGACGAAGATTCCGAAAACAAGGGCCAAGCGGTCGCCAGTCCCAGCAGTTGGGCGACCACGAGTAGCCACGATTCGGTCACTGGCAATGGGGCGGTGTCAAACAACACGATCAGCCAGACGACGAGTGCCGCTGGTATCCACCAGCCGAGTACTCGGCAGAGATCATATTTCAGCAGTGCAAATCTCACGTTGGACTCCTGTGGGGGGCGTTGTCATTTGTCATTTGTCATTTGTCATTGGGATTTCTTCGTTCCGCATTCCTCGATCTCGGGGCCTTCTGGTTCGATTTCCGGCGAACTCCAGATAGAGTTCCTCGAGATTCAAACCGTACTCCCGAGCGTCGGGGCGGATTTCGCCGGGCAGCGCAGAGAGAAATCGCAGCCAGGCGGCGTCGCTGAAATCGAGTACCGTCGCCGTCGTGCCGCCCGCTTCATCCGCCTCGTACGCATGGACGCGAAAGTGTTCGTCGAACACCGACCGTTCCAGCCGCAACGGCACGAACAGTCGACGTGTCCCCGACTTGAGTTCGTCGAGAACTCCAGAATGCAGCAGTCGACCCTTGCGCAACAGAATGATCCGATCGACCACCCGTTCCAGATCACTGAGAATGTGCGATGAGAGCAATACGGTCCGGTTCCCTTCGAGCGCCAGGTCGAGTACGCAGTCGAGAAACGCCCGTCGCGATTCCAGATCGAGTCCGTTCGCTGGTTCGTCGAAGATCAACAGCTCGGCCCCCTGACACAGCGCCAACAAGAGCAGCGTCTTGCGGCGTTGCCCCGAAGACATCAGCCCGAACCGGCTCTTTCGGGAGAGATCAAACGCGTCGAGCAACTGGTCGGCGCGTCGCGCTTCCCACTTCGGAAACAGACTGGCGTTCATCCGCAGTGCCCCGCCGACCGTCATCCACCACGGCAGCCGCATCGATTCCGAGACGTAGGCGATTCGCTGGAGAGTCTCCTCCCGCTGGTGGTGCGGGTCGACGCCAAGCGTCAGCACGGACCCCGCCGACGGGTACAGGTGCCCCATCAGCATGCGGATCGTCGTCGTCTTGCCGGCCCCGTTGTTGCCGAGCAGGCCGCAGACCGACCCGACGGGGACAGCCAGCGACAGATCGTCGACAACCGGCGATTTGCCAAAGCGTTTGGTGAGGCCGCGAGTCTCAAGGGCGGGCGGGTTCATGCTTTCCCTTCTTCTCTTCGGGGGTTTGGCGGATCTTCTGATACTCCGCCGAGACGATCTGGTCGATTTCGCGTTTGCTCAATCCGTGCCGCAGACCTTCCACGAGCATCGCACGTGATAGTTCCGCGACCCGCCGTTCGATCTCTTCCGGCGAAGGCCGCAACGACTGGTCGGCGACGAACGCGCCATCTCCCTGACGCATTACGATGACCCCCGCGCCGGCGAGTTCGCCGTAGATGCGGGTGACAGTCGTCGGGTTCACCTGCAGTTGCTTCGACAACTCACGAATTGACGGCAGCCGGGTGCCAGGAGCGAGCCGGCCGCTGACGATCAGCCAGTGAATCTGCTCGATCACCTGGCGGGTGACGGGGCGGCTGCTGTTGTGGTCGACGTGAATGTGCATGCTGTCGGCGGGATGTTTTCACTGTATGACAACACATCATACAGTTGGGGTGTGAGTGCGGCAAGTGCGAATTGTGTCAGCGGGCAACGTAGGCGTCTTTCTCCGAAAGACGGCCCCCGCTGCGTTCACGACGGCAAATGGGCATCGCGGAATGTTGAGGGGACCGGCGAAGAGGCGAAGCCCCGACGGGGGCCAATCCATTTTGCGATGGACGGCTCGCTTGTGAGGTTGCGCCGGCCCCGAGTGCGTCGTGCGACGGAGTACGCACAGCGGGCCGCGCACTCAGCGAGTGCGGGCTAAAAGGAAGCGGTAGTTGATAACCGCTTCCTGACGGGCGCGGCTCGGTGTGCGGATCGTTTTCGAATGCGGGTGTCGATATCCGCTTACTGCGTGCGCGGCTCTTTGGAAGCGCCGCGTTTTCAGCGGCCGATTGAGACTCTCTTCAATTCCCCCTAAACTCGACCCGATGGCCTCCTCCGATCCCGAATTAGAACAAGCCGCCCGTCGCATTCGGCGGGCGTATCAACCCGAACTCTTTCGCGCCGCGGGAGAGCGGTTGATTGACCAGTTGGCGTCGCACCTCGATCGATCCGAACAGTCACAGGGATCGGTCTTGAACTGGACCGATCCTCGAGAGCTCACATCGAGGGCGCTCGACTCACTGAACGACTTTCGTGCCGCGTGGAGTTCTCCCGCGGACGATAGCCCCGCCGTTGGAGACGCTCGGTGTGTTGAACAGTTCGCGAAACTGGTGGAACTCGCGCTCGCGAATGGAATCAATCTGCATGACCCGCGGTATGTGGGGCATCAGGTTCCCGCTCCGGTCCCGCTCGCGGGTTTGTTCGACTGCATTGGAGCGGTCACCAACAACCCCATGGCGATTTATGAAATGGGGCCGTGGGCCTGCGCCGCCGAACAGGCGATGATCCGCACTCTGACGGGACACATCGGCTGGGACAGCACCATTAGCGGCGGGATCGTGACGCATGGAGCGTCGATCGCGAATCTGACGGCGATTCTTGTCGCCCGCAACGTGAAGCTGGGACAGAGCTGGGAACAGGGGATCGCGCCCGAGTTGCAGTCGGCGGGCGGCCAGCCCGCGAAACTGGTCGTGCAGGCGGATGCCCATTACTGCCTCGCCCGGGCGGCTGGCATCACTGGGATCGGCACGAACCACGTCGTGCCCGCGGCGCTCGATGATCGCCGGCGCATGGACCCACAACGACTCGATGACTCACTGACTGACTTGAAACGCCGGGGGCATCCGATCATCGCGGTCGCGGCCAGTTCCTGCGCGACCCCCATCGGCGCGTTCGACCCGCTGGTGGAAATCGCCGACGTCTGCCGACGACACGAAGTGTGGTTGCATGTCGACGCGGCGCACGGCGGAGCGGCACTCCTCAGCAAGAAGCATCGCCACTTACTCGAGGGGCTCGATCAGGCCGACAGTCTCACGTGGGACGCACACAAGATGCTGTTTGTTCCCGCCCTGTGCGCGTTTCTGTTCTACAAGAACAAACAGCACAGCTTTGAGGCGTTTCGCCAAAGCGCCCCGTACCTGTTCGATCCCTCCACTCCGGGACTCGCGGAATTCGATGGCGGTTTGCGCACACTGGAATGCACAAAGCGTGGGGCGGCACTCGGGTTGTGGGGCGTCTGGAGCCTGTTCGGGCCGCAGTTGTTTGAGGATCTGGTCGACGTGACGTTCGCGCTCGGACGAACGCTGCATGAAAAACTCGCGGCCGCCGACGATTTCGTGCCTCTGCACGAGCCGCAATGCAACATCGTGGTCTTTCGCCACATTCCCGCGAAACTCCGCAATGCGACCCCCGCCGAGATCGGCGCGTTTCAACTTCGACTGCGACGTTCGGTGATTGAGTCGGGCGAGAGTTATCTGGTCCCCACATCACAAAACGGTGTGGCTGCGCTTCGTTGCACCCTGATCAATCCTCTAACAACGGCCGATCATCTCGACAACGTATTGGAGACTCTCCGCCATCACGGCAAGCGTCTTCTGTAACCTTACCAGGCGAGCGGGGCGGCGTCAGCCCCCTGCCAACCCACTCCCCCACCTCCGCCGCCTCAACCGCAATCCCTTCGCTCACCAGCCCCACCCGCAACGCCGCCAGTCCAATCACCTGGGCGGCGGAGTATCCCGCCTGTCGCAAATCCTCCAGTGGTGGAGCGGCCTCGCTCTTCGACAATTTGCGACCGTTCGCATCCAAAATCAGGGGATGGTGAAACAACCGAGGCGTGGCGTCGTTTCCCAGAAGTCGGCGCAGCAGAAGTTGTCGACCGGTCGACGGCAACAGGTCATCGCCCCGAATGATCCAATCGATTCCGTCGGTCAGGTCATCCACCGTGACTGCGAACTGGTAAGTCCAGTGCCCATGCCGGTCGCGGATCACGAAATCGCCACTCTGATTCGCAGGCTGCTGCACCTGGACACCATGGCGGTCGTCGAAAAACCGAATGCGGTCATCGGGAAGTCGGATGCGCAACAACGTCGTCGGCGACTCAGGCAATCTGCGGTCGCGACACGTACCGGCGTAACAGGGTTCGAGACCATCGCGGGTCGTCCCCAGAATTTTGCGGCTGCATTCACAGGCATAGATCAGTCCGCGATCGCGCAGAGCTGAAAGTGCCGACTCGTAGCGGTCGAAGTGCGACGACTGCCGCGACCAGTTACCGCCGCGCGCGGGGAGGAAACCGAGCCACTCCAGGTCAGCGATCAGACGATCGGTGTATTCAGGACGGCAACGTTGGCGATCGTGGTCTTCGATCCGGACATCGATCGTCGCCTGTTCGCGGTCGGCCAGTCCCCAGACAAAAATCATCGCGGCGACATGCCCCAGATGCAGCGGGCCGGTCGGACTGGGGGCGAAACGGGTGCGCATGGGAACTTCCCGGGAATTCAACGACGGGCTGATCGTAGCGAATTTTCCGCCCGACCAGAAACGGACCCACAGTGTCACATGATCGTGATGAGTGTTGTGTCGCGAGGCATGGAAATCGGCTGTTGCGGTGTGGTTTCTGTTAGAATCCGCAGAAAGCTAAACCCTCTGTTCTCCATTTTTCCCAGAGCTGATTCGCATGTCACTGAAACTCGAGGCTGTTCCGGTCTCCGCGGAGTTGCTCACGATCCATGAGCGGGCTGGGGGCGGGGAACTGGAGATGTACGCGGTCGCCCGTCCCAAAGGGTATTTGCGATTGACTGTCGCCGACGAGTCGGCGGGAAAAGAGGGAGGTCGCAGGACGCACATTACGGTCTCATTCGCGGCAAAAACCGATCCCGCGACGCTTCCTTCCCGTCGGCCCAACGATAAAGAACTCCGTGAAATTCTCGCCCATTTCGCGTACATGGGCACGTTTGAGGAAGACAATTCCCTGACCGAAGCGGGGGGGCTGGTACGGCATTTGTGGAGTGCGGAATAGAGTTTTGGAATCCCCCGTTGTGGTTTCGTCGGCGACGGCGATGTAGAATCGTCGCCGTCGACCGGGTTGATCGTCGCCAGCGACATGTCGCCGACGATCTGCCATCCTCCAACCGCCCCGAGGCGGCGGAGACCGGACGACACCCCTTGCTCCCGTAGCTCAGTTGGATAGAGCGGCGGTTTCCTAAACCGCAGGTCGTGAGTTCGAATCTCGCCGGGGGTACTTTTGTATAGATGTTGGAGAATCCGTTGTGTGGAATTTATACCGTGAGCGGCACGAATTGAGACATTTCGCGCCCGAGACCCCTGTCCCCTTGCGGGGCAGGTGAATGAGATCGAAGGCTAACCCCGGGTGCCGGCACTTGGAACTCGTCCAAAATCAATTTCGTGGTTTGTAAAAACACAGGGGCAAATCGAATGATCAGCGGTTGTTCCACGTCGCCGACGGCGGATGCCGGTGGCAGGTCAAGATAGGTTTTCAAGGGACTGCCAATGCGTTCCATGAATTCCGAGGCGTCCTCCGTTGGTTGACTCCTGGGGAAACGCCATTGATTCGCTACGGGACGTTGCGGCGTCGGACGCAACAATTCGGGAATCCCCTGATCGCAAGCGGGTGCGTTTGGAGTGCGGGAGCTTGTTCCGGCTGATCCTTCATCTTCCCTCGACGTGCGGAGGATAGCCCTAAACTCATGGACCGCATTGGCCATTCCTTGAAAACCTAGCTTCACCCGCCGCTGGCCCCCGCGACGCATTTCGACACTCGCCGTGCCGACCGTCCGCAAAACAAACAGTAGGAAACAACTACCCACTTGAATACCAAAATTTGGCGGCTTTTCCGGTGGCAGCGCCCGTTGACGCTCGCACGGCCGACTCCCGTTGGTCGCTGGCCGTGGCACCCTTCTGGAATTCAAGCAGGTCGTTGATGCGAGCTTGCGATCACGAGCTGTGGGAGCCGCGTGTACAGGTCGACACTATTTCTCACCGTTTGGAATCGCCGCTTCGAAATCCGCGGTCGTGGTTTTGATCACCAGGTCTTCGACTGCCACCCCGGCTCCCGCAACCTGAAGTCCCAGTCGGCCGCCGGTCCGTTCATAGGCCCGGCAACTCAGAGCGTGCGCGTCGTTCACGAAACACTCGATCGTCGTTCCCAAGACGAATGCGCGAATCGTGATCAGGTGGTCTGTCGGTAAACTGACCGGGCGACGGTAGCGGAATTTGTCGCCGCGCAGTTCCACCTCTCCTTGGGCCGGACGTAGGATCAGCCGATACCCCGACTCCAACCCAGGACCGTCGCGGAAGACCAGCGCACACTCCGTGTCCATTCTCAACCGAAGTGTCGCGTCGAGCAGGTAATTGTCGGGAGCGGGCCAACTGACGCGCGAACCGGTCGCGGCTCCGTTCAATTTCAATTCCCCCGAAGGGAGGACCGTCACTTTCGAATCGGACAAAGTCTTCTCCGGATCCTTCGATCGAAACACCGTTTTGTCGAACACCGCGACCACCTCGGGAACAGGGCGGGTCAACAGCTCGCCATCATTCCCGGCATAGACTTCTCGCGGGATCGATTGCGTTCCTCCCCAGCGAAACGCGCCGTCGTCCCGGTCCCCTTCCAGGTCGCGCAACCAGCCCGTCAAGACGTGCCGGCGACCATCGAACATCCGTTTGGCCGCGTAGAGAATGGGGGTGTCGAGCGCCTGATACGGTTCCTCTGACCAGGGGCCGGCGGGCGTATCAGCAGTACGGTACACCGTGACATTCTCGCTGGGGGAAACGATGAGATACCAGCGATTCCCGATCGGAAACATGTCGGGACATTCGGGGGTCAGTCGATAGCCGCCGGCGACTGGGGGACGCTGTTGCCACGAAATCAAATCCTTCGACGTCGCCAGCCCGGTGACGGGAGACTGGTCACCTGCCCGACGGGCGCAGAGCAGCATCCAGAATGTCTGGTCGGCGTCGTTCCAAAAGACGAACGGGTCGCGAAAGTCCGGTCCTTGTTCGAGCGAATAATTCACGCCGTCCGCCGTGAAGGAATCGCCGGGAACCTTCGTCCACGCAATCAAATCGCGACTGGTCGCATGCATCACCTGTTCGCGAATTTTCAGCCGGGGATTCCAGCCCGTGTAGAAAATGTGGAACACTCCCTCCCGTTCGATCACGCTTCCGGTGAACACGTTTTCGCCGTCCGGCTCCGTCCGTTTTCCCAGCGGGAGCGCGTCGGGAAGTTCCTTCCAGTGGACCAGATCGCGGGAGACGACGTGTCCCCAGGGAGTTCCCCCTTCGCCCGCCCGCAGGTAGAAAATGTGATAGTCCCCCTTCCAATAGAAAGGGATGGTATCCGCGAGAGTTAGACCTTCGGGCCGATAATGCACCGGCGACCGATAAGCCAGTTTCTGTTCCGGACGATCGATGGACTCGCGACGCACCAGGCACGCGAGGTCGGCGTCGTTTAACGCGCGATTCCACAGGGCGACTTCTTCGATTTCACCGGTGTGCTGAAAGAGGGTTTGCCCGGCGTCGGTCCATGCCCCAATCAGCAATGGTTCCTCATTCTCGTGCAGTGTACCGCGATGCCGGCTGGTGGCCATCCAGCGACCATCACAAAACAGTTCAATCCACTGGCCATCGTAACGCGCGACCAGATCGTGCCACGCGGTCCGGTCGATCGAGTCGACGAGGAAACTCGCACGACCAAAGCCAGCGTCGGTTCGTAGCTCAAACGCCACTTCCGGACACGGTTTCCCGGGGTACTGGCTGGCGAAGAAGTTGACGTTCATCTCTTCAACCGAGCCTCGTTTGGCGACAAACGCCTGGCGCCAACTCCCTTGCGAATCACGCAGGCGAACAAAAATCGTACAGGCATTTCCTGTGAGATTGAGTTTTGGACCCGCATCGAAATAAGCCGCATTGAGTGAAGCGACCCGGGCGTCCGGGCGGGCTCCCGTTCCGCGCGCGGGAAGATTCGAATCGATCTTCCCCATCGGGGTGAGTGGCAGTTGACCTGGAGGGGAGACACCGGGCAGCCAGTGGGCGGTGGCGCTCTTCAGCAGATCCGTACGCTCGTCACCCTCGGCGACGATCGCGTGACAGGCGATAAGTATCACGGCCAAGGGAAGGAACCGCCTGGCAAATCTTCTTACAATCATGGCGTTGTCATCACGGGAGTGAATCGGGAGTTCGACGGTCTCCCAAACGAAGAATCTCGAACCGATAGGGATGTTGACTGCTTGACTCTGACGAGATCGGGCGGTCCCAGGGCTCATCCAGCCAAACCAGGGGGGGCAGTCTGGCGATCACCTCTTGGACCAATCGCAATCGGTCGGCGACTTCCCGTTGATCTGCGAAGTGTGGTTCACGCGTCGTTCGTTCGCCTATGACCACATAGGTGGCCGCGGGAATCGGTCCTCTTCCACTCGCAAAGCCCAGGTCTTGAATCGGGTGACACGAGACACCCGCCAGTCGCAGTTGAAACAGGAGAGCGGGTTCGCCGTAGATATAGACAACGGCTTGGTCGAGGCTCCCGCCGGCCGGCAACTCCAGATCGCCACGAATCACCTCCGCAACCTCGTGGGCGGCTTCCCGCATTCCAACCGAGGGGATTTTGCCATCGATTGGCGTTTGAACCCGTGCAGAAAGAAACAGGCCTCCCAGGAGGAGTGTGAGTCCACCCAGAATGAATTGATGTGACCGCAGGGATCGACCGCCGGCATGCGCGATCGGCTTTTGGGCGACGAACGCTCCTGCCGCCAGCCACGAGACGACGAGCCAGGGGAGCGTGAGCCGGGGGTACGGCGTGTAGAACGGTGTCGCGAGTGACAGGCCGGCCAGCCAGGCGGCGGTCATCCAACTGGCCAGTGGGAGTCGGCCGGCACTATTCGAAGGGACGAGCAAGGTCGCTCCCCAGGCTGTTGCCAGGAGTCCCACGATCAAGATCGCACCTGTTCCGATCGCAGCGACCGCCAGTCCGACGAGAATCCCCAGTTGCCATTTTCCGAAACGGTCACCCGTCAGTCGGCCAAACAACAAAACACAGGGCATCGCGATGGCAACCGAGAACCGCCCACCAGATCCCTCCAGGTAGGTCAGCGCTTCGAACT
>JAPLOC010000079.1 GCA_026692825.1 Planctomycetota bacterium
GTGGTGTCCAGCAGTCATCCTCCGCGTTTTGTCCGTTGAAAATCTCGACTGGCAGGCGAAGCGCGGTCACCTCCCGTCCGCACATCGGGCAGCAGCGCTGCCCGGATTCGCGTAGCAGTTCCAGGTCCAGTTGTGCCCAGCATTGCGGACAGCTTGTATTGTTGAGTTGAGCCAAGGTATTTCTCCTTCCAGTCTGTTTGCGTCGCGAAACGGCACTGTCGGTCGTCACTTGAGCCGGTCGAATTTATGCCGGTCGCGTCCGGTTAGTTCTGCAGCCGACAACCCGCGTCCCGGTCCGGCCCCTGGCGACTGGCGTTAGCACACCAACCGCATCGCCTCGACCCGGCGGTTGATCACCGCGACGAGCCATTCCTGGTCGGCATGAGATTGACTGGTGCCAAAAGTGAAGCCCGACCAGTCTCCCACAATCGCCACACGGAAGTCGGGATCATCCGGCTGATGACTTTGCGAGCCGTTCAACTGCAGTTCGGCCCGCAACCCCGGCCCCATCAAGGACTCGTGACGGGACTTTCGGAAGACTAGAGTTCTCCACAGTACCACCCGCTCGGGGTCGATGCTGAGCAGTTCCCGCTCGAAGGCGGGCTTCAAGGCGATCCAAACCCACCACAGCCCGATCGCCACGAAAAGCGCAAAAACCAAGACCGGCCCGACAGCCTTGATCATCTCGTCAGTCGCGTTCTCTTGTGTCGACACGAGAGTCACAAACAAGGCCAGAAAGCCGTTCCATGTGAAGGCACCGATGAGCTGCTTCGTATTCACTCCTGTTGGTGGTAGAAACAGCAAGAGTTTCTCCGGAGACTGTTCCAGGATCTGGATCCGGCTTTCCTGGGGAGCGGCCTCGGATTTGCCAACTGACATGCCAGAGGCCCTCACTTCCGCGAGACCCGTCGCCACGAACCTCTCCGGGAGTACAGCCCGCGCCGCTGTGGCTGCGTTTCGCGCTCCCTCGACCCCCGACTGGCTTGCGTGCAGCAGTTGGTTGATCTGTGCAACGAGCCAATTCTGGTCGGCATCGGTTTGGTCGGACCCAAAACCCAGCCAGCGTGATCCACCGACTATCGCCACCTGATAACACTTGGAATCTGACTGGGTTTCCACTTCCCGTAGCTCCGCCCGCGCGTTCGGCCCCAGTTCGGTTTCCCTCTCCGTCTGTCGCGAGAACTCAACCCGTCGTAGGACGACCCTCTCGGAATCAATGAACAGGAAGGTCCGCTGCGTCCGCAGTCCCCACGCTTGCCATGCCCCAGCCAGCCCCCCCAGCAGCATCGCACCGAGAGCGGCTGCGCCGGCCAAGGGGATGGGGCCAGAATGATGAGTCAAGCCGATCGATGAAACGACGAGCAGGCCCGCAAGGTAGAAGACGGCAACACCAACCAGCAGTCCCGCGTAAGGCGAACGCAAACAAACCACCAGTTTCTCTGGCGTTTGCTCAACGATCTCAATCTTGCTGCCCGGGGGCGGGAACGTTGGCTCAAACTCACGCATGGCACAAGATACTCCGCAATAGAAGTCACAATCGACACTCCCTCCTCAGCCACCGGCCTCACTCGTGGAACGGTTCGCAACCCTGAGGAGCATCGATCGTCGGTCAATTCACTTGGTTCTCTGCCATCAAAACGCCGTCCGGCTCTCCAGGCTCACACGGAAATCGAGGTCTTCTCCAATTTTTCTCAATTTGCTGTCCGGATGTCCCGCCACGCCAAGGATATTTCGAGGCACCCTTTGTTCGAGGCCCGGGCCGCTGGGACTGGCTGATACTCGATCAGAAAAGGGGTCCGGTCACTTTGCGATCACAAAAGGGGATCAAAAAAGGGGGCCGGTCTTTTTGTTTTGTCCCCGGAATTCCTGTTCGGGTGACTGCTTGACATGTCAATCCCGGGATGGTCTGCTGTCAAGTGTGGGGCCTAACACCGGAAGCATGCTGCGATGCCCAAGCCAAAGCGGTCGAAGCGACAGGAAAAGTCCTCGGGAACCTCGGCGAAAGTCGATCGGTTTTCGAAACTCAAGGTCGAAGCCGAAATTCGCAAACGGGCCACTTCGCCGGCCAAGCTGCGCGATTGGCTCGACCGATGGTTTCCGTTCATCATCGGGCCGCGAATCACGTATTTCGAACCGACCGCCGGTCCCCCCGGAACGCTGGTGACAATTCACGGTGAACAATTCTCAGCCGTCCGTGACGAGAACCTTGTGACGGTCGCGAACCAGTCGGCCATGGTGGTTTCCGCGACGGCAACGGAACTCAAGGTCATCACGGCGTCGAACATCGCGGATGGTCCGGTCAAGGTGACGGTCGGCAGCCACACCGCCAGCGGCCCGCAGGATTTTCTGGTTCTGGGCTACCCGTCTGCGGGCGGGGGTGAAGACGGACCGCCGATCGCATTCGCAGGAGCCGGCCAGGGAAGCCAGGGGGACGTCAACCCGATTGGCACCATTCGCATTCTGGTCGCGCTTTGCACCCCCAATGACCTGACCCCAACGGCCGCCGCCAGAAATACAGTCGTCGACACCTGGAACAGGGTGGTCACGTTTTACAACCAGGCCAGCTACGGCAAAACGGTCGTGCAGGTCGACATCACCACCAATTGGAAGAGGATCGACTCGGCCCAGGCCCCCTTGCTCAAAGACAACAACATTGATGGGGCGCAACTGCCGAGGGTCATGGCGTTCTCGGCCCAGGGAGCGGTCGACGAGGGGTTCAATCTCGACAATTACGCGATGATGGCGTCGGTGATGTTCCTCAACGGCGGGTTCATCCGCGCCTGGGGGAATTTTTCGCAGCAGAACTTCACCTACAACAACGGCCTTCCGCAGGGAGATCCCAACCGCATCAATATCAACCTGACGGCCAACCACCAGATCAGCCTGATCGCCATCCAGGAGACGGCGAATTGGGGACGCTGCGCGCATGAGTTCGGTCACAACATTGTCTCCGCGCCGAATTTCGCGGGGGATGGCAGCGCGACGTTGGGAGAGGACGTCTACGATTCCGATCTGGTCGACGGCGCGGCGGCGACCGCGCAGAGCTTCGAGCTGATGGGAGATCACGACACCCACCCGCTCTTTTCGGGGTTCCATCTCGACAAGCTCGGGTATTACACGGCGGCGAACGTCAAGCAGCTCACCTGGGATCGCAATCCGTTCAAAGAGGAATTCGACGTCGTCGCACATGGACTGGCCGAAGACAACTCGGCCGGCCGGTTCCACCTGATCAAGATCAAAATCGCCGACGGGCTGCATTACTACGTGCAGGTGCGGCAGCGTCCGGGAGCGACGGCTCAGGTTTTCGACGACAACATTCCGCTCGCGGGTGCCCCGAATATGGGGGGAGTGATCGTGACGTCGGCAATCGCCGACCTGCTCCACACGAATCAGCAGACCCGGTTCATCACGCTGCTGCATCCGAACAACGTCCTTAAACAGAACGACTCGGTCGAAGATCCGGCGAGAACAATCCGAATCACCGTGGTTAACGACAATGTTCAAGCCCGGCCGCAGGTGTGCAAGGTGCGCGTCGAGTGGGCGCAGACGGTCGCCGACGATCCGTCGGGCTCGTTCGATCTGAAAGTCGATCCCTGGGACAGCAACTGGCAGACCCCCGACATCTGGATTGACCGCGCCCCGTTCGGCACGTTTGACAATCCCAACGACGCCGAGGGGCGTCCGACGGGAAGCGGCGACAAGCCGCGGCCGATGGAGATCAACCACTTCCACACACGAATCCATGTCTCGGGTGCCATGGGGGCCTCGAACGTCAAGGTGACGTTCTACGCGGTCTTTCCCCCAGGCATCGGCGATAACGGAAACTGGTCGCCGCTGGCCTCACAGACGATCAACAACATCGGCCAGAACAGCTTCAGCGACGTGTTCAGCAACTGGACCCCCGTCGTGGGTCAACACACCTGTCTCAAGGTCTACGCCAGCCAGCAGTTGGGAGAGATTTCCGGGGGGAACAACTCGGCCCAGGAAAACGTCTTCAATTTTGAAGCGCCGGCCAGCAGTCCCCCGGCTCCGGTGTTGATCCGCACCGCGATCCGCAACCCGCTCGACGAACGAAAGATGGTCAGCCTCGCGCTCTCCGGGGTTCCGTTGGGCTACTTCGTCCATTTCCCGCACCAGTGGGTCTGGCTGGATCCGAAATCCGAGCGACACTTCGATTTGGTCGTTGTGCCTACCCTCGATTACGCCGTTTACAAAGAGCGCAAGATTCCCATGGTCGCCAACATCCGCGCGACGGGTTGGCTCCCCCGGCAATATGACGAACTCGTCCCCCCGTTTCATCAGCAACCCGGATCGCGGTACTATCCCATCGGCGGGACTCTCAACCGTGTTCGAGTCGTCAAGAAGGTCGACATCGATCTCAACGAAGACCGCGAAAAGGGACAGGGGTCGAAGATTGCCCTACGCGGCGGACTCACGCCGGCCTTCGCCAAACAACGGGTCCGCGTCGATCTGTACGATCCGCTGGGTGCCTTGCGCGTCGTAGAAACCGTCACCGACAGCGCGGGCGTGTTTCAGGCGGTGTTCGACCTGAAGTACGAGGCGTCGCTCGAGTCGGACCGCAAGACCTGGAAGAAAGCCCGAGCCATTCTCAAGGGAACGTACCGAGCGCAGGCGCACATCGTTGTTGCCGACGAGGTGGCGAGTGCTTCGTCGGGGTTTGTTTTTGTTCAGAAGTGAGTCGCGATTCCACGTAGCACTCTCGCTCGATATTGAAAAACAGGGGGGAAGAGAAGCGAAAACTAACCGATCTGTAACGACCACGTTTGGTCGCCCCGACATCGAATTCCGCCAGAACAACGGTTTCACCAGATGATCGTCATGGATACAATGCTCAGAACGGAAACACTGTGTCACTGCGCAGAACTGGAGCCGGACGTCGGTCGAGTTTGACTTCATGAAACTGCCTGATTCGATTGTGGATGAAATCCGCAAAATCCGTGACGAGTACGCGCGACGATTCGACTATGATCTGCACGCAATGTGTGCCGATCTGCGTCGCGAACAGTCTCTCAGCGGTGCCCAAATCGTTTCGTTCGCGAAACGGCCGCGTTCGAAGTGGACCGCGCCAACGTCTGCTCAATGCGCATCCGAAGCGCCGCGCGAGTAGCATTCCGATGGATGCAGTTCCGGAAACTCGCCGATTCGTTCTTTCGTCCTCCGTGCAACCCACTTACTCGCAGTGGAATAGGAGGATGGAAGCCTCTTCGTCAACCACCAGCACCCGGGACGCGACTTCATGCACAACATGATGGCGTCCGACGGCTTGGCGCTCAGGAACACAAACCAAAGAGCGGTGCCCCCTTTTCGTCACCCGTTGTCCCCGGCGAGCCCGCCGCGGCGGGGCGTCAGCCGACCGGTTTTTGGTGCGGATCGCGCACTGCGCGCCGTGGGGCCATAAACCCGATGGCTCACGCCGGCCGGCTCGCCGGTCGGATCGTGGCAGCTATCGCATCGGTGCCACGAGAAAGGCGACACGCGACACCGCAGATGGAGCGGGTAAATTGAAACCAGAATTCGAACCAGAGGAGAAACTGTGACGAAGACACTGCACGGCACGGTCCATGGCAGGACGATCGAACTCGATGAGGACTTGGGCGTTGCCGAGGGCCAGGAGGTCGAGGTTCAGGTGACGTTGGTTCAACCGGCCCGGAGATGGGGCGAGGGAATTCTTCGTTCGGCGGGAGGTTGGGCGGACTACCCGGAGATGGATGCCATCATGGAGAAGATTCACCAAGAACGGCGGCTTGAACGCAATCCTCAGTCGGTGGACGAATGAGCCACCTTCTGGACAGCAACATCTGCTCGGCACACTTTCGCCGTCCGGGTGGATTGGCACATCGATTTATTCAGTACCGCGGTGGGTTGTTCGTTCCAACGATCGTACTGGGTGAGCTGTATGCCGGCGCCTACCACGTAGCGGATCCGACGCCACTGCTCGCCAAGATTGGCGACTTGCTGAACGACGTCGAGGTTTTGGACTTTGACCATGACTGCGCGAAACAGTTCGGCAAGGTGCGTGGCAGCCTGCTTCAACAAGGCGTTTCGGTTCCGACTGCGGACCTGATGATTGCCGCCGTCGCAATGGTCCACGACCTCACCCTCGTGACGAATAACACGTTCGACTTTCGACACATCTCCGGTTTGCGCCTTGCCGACTGGCTGAGGCCATGAAACCGCCAGGGGGGGGAACGGGAACGCAGTTCTTTGCTTGTTGACCTGCAGCGCGCCGCGGCGAGACTGGCGATGTTCGAGAATGGGGCCGACTTCGAGGCGTTCGAGCGTGGACTGGTCGAGGCGATGGTCGCACAACCGACGCGGCTGTTCGTGTAGCGCGTCATGGCGAATCACTCGCACATGGTTCTGAGGCCCAGACGCGACAGCGAACTAACCGAGTTCCTTCGCTGGTTTAAATCACCCCTGGAACGAAGCCGAGATCGCCCCCGTTCGAAACTCTGTTCGACGCAGCAGTCCGTTCGGATCAAGCCCGTGGCGGACGCGAACAGCCAAGCGGATTGGCCTCAACTGGACGCTTTGGGGTTCTCAAGCGACGTCGGATACAACTCTGATGCCAATCACAATCAATGACCTGTGTCCGGTTTCTTTCCCTCTCGGCGCGTCTGCGTCGCGTGGCGTCTGCAGACAATTGTGTTACACTAAGGGGTGCCAGCATTCGACCAATCTGCAAACATGCATCCACTAATTTAGATCAAGCGCATTGAGTTGCGGCAACAGAGCATTCTCAAGTTTCGTCATTGCGCTTACCATTCCTTCCTGAATTGACGGCCAATCGACTTCTGGACTGCGGTAGCCGCCCAAGTCGATAACATGCTTAATTCGGCACGCCCGTTTTGTATCGAGACGCTCCCAAGAAAGCTGTCCGCCAAATACTTGTTCAATCTGAGTCTTCTTGGCGTGCAGTTGGTCGAAAATATTCTTATTCTGAGCGCCGGCACCCCGGTCGATGTACAGTTCCACGTTGCCTTCCTCTTGCACGATCACGTAGTTGAGCGATAGGCCGCGAGTCCCTGATCCTGCACCCAGCCAATGGTATGCACCAGGCTTAATGTGCGCATGGCGTGTCTTTCGGTTCCGGCAGATTGCCACAAGCCCCTCCCAGAATCGCTGTCGTTCATCAAATCGCTCGGCTCGCTTCTTCCGTCCGACCTGTTCCTTTTCACGGATTTGCACCTGGTAATCGTTCGCCTCTGGCAACGGGATGATTTGCTGGACGTCAATTAGCCGTTTCTCGCCGTCGAGGTAGGGGCGCAGTCGCACACAACGAATGTCAATTTCTCGCTCTCGTAGCCAGAGTACAGCCGTGGTTAGCTCTTTGCCGAAATCCTCGGAGACTAATACGATGCGAACGTCCTGGGCAAAGCTCTCCTCCTCGGGTTCATCCCATCCGAGAAATGTCAGGATGCGGTTTCGAGACTCTTCGGACGGTTCCCCAATGCGATTCAAAAACTCGGCGTGAATTTGCTGCGCCCGCTCGAATGTCATCGTCGACACCATTGCGGCATACCGAATGGCCTGCAGTTCCATGTGGCCGCCGTCAGTCGTCCGTTTCAGTTCGATGACGACCAGATTTGCCTCCAGATCTATGGCTAACAGATCTATTCTGCGACGGCTGTCTTCCCACTCTCCGAATTCCTCGGCCAACACGTAAAGATCGTCGCCGAGAACATCTACCTGCGACCTAAACAACCGCTGGAGGTCGTCCCGCTCGCGAATCTTCAGATCGGAAAACGAAGCCTCGCCGATTGCCCGAAAGGTGTCAGCGGTCATTTCGTAGAGTGGCATGGCTAAGTTCCTGTTACCCAAAAGCTGGATTCTCACAGGTCGCCCTCTCCGCTTCGGTTGCGAACGGGGAGAATTGCGTCCCGCAGATGAGTATAGCGATCCATGCAGTTTGGTGACATGGACTAGGCGGGCGCCTGATGGGCGAAAATTCCGGGGAGGATCGGGGGCGCCCGGCATGCTTCGCATGCGGCTCAAACGGCTTGCGTTGTTCCGTGATTGGGGCGAGTGCCTGTCGCCGCCCCTTTTGTGTCGGGCGAGGATGTCGTTCAGAGTGTTGATAT
Organism: Planctomycetota bacterium; assembly: GCA_026692825.1. GTDB lineage: Bacteria > Planctomycetota > Planctomycetia > Planctomycetales > Planctomycetaceae > UBA10511. The sequence goes on from JAPLOC010000079.1 coordinate 8,103, forward strand.
CGCTGATGTCGTCGGCCCTCAGGTTCAGCATGGCTTCCGCACCGAATTTAGACCAGTTGCATTCGCGAACCGCCAAACGGCTGGGAGTCTCCACTTGACCCGCCGGGACTCATTTTTCGTCGTGAAAAACCGCGAGGTAGGTGTTGGGACATTTTGGCGGCGCCGCGCCGGTCAGGAAGCAGTTGCTGGTTGCCGTTTCCTCACGGACGCGGTTCTGCGACGTCGCGGAATTTTCGGCCGGGTGAGGTATCATGGAGCCGGTTGGCCGATCGAGTGAACGGTCGTGCCGTCGGTGGGGTTGACGACTTTCACCGGAATATCGACGGTAGTATGATTTGGTGAAGATGGCCCTTGCGACCACATCACGGTGCCGAGTTCGATTTCCGTAACGAGAGCAAAGATGAGTACGCTTGCTGCGCCCATGGAATGGGTTGAATCCGTCGGAAGGCTTCGACTTCCCGCCCGTTCCGATCACCGCCTGCAGTTGTTGATGGATCGAAACAATGAGGGGCAGTTGCTGCCGGCGGAACGGGAGGAGCTTGAATCGCTGGTGGAATTGAGCGAACGCATCGCGCTGGCTCGGGCGGGTGCCTTGCTGTTGCTGGGGCGGCGGCCGGAATGAGGGTTGGCGCGGCGCTGGACCGCCTGGTCCGCGAGCGGGCGCAGTCTCGTTGTGAATACTGCCGAATGCATCAGTCGTTGCAGGGAGCGACATTTCACGTCGAGCACATCATTCCACTTGTCGCGGGTGGCGAAACGAATCCCGGCAACTTGGCGCTCGCTTGCCCAGGATGCAATTTGAAAAAGGCCGATCATCAAACTGCGATCTCTCCTGAGTCCGGAGCCTGCGTTCCCGTATTCAACCCACGAGAAAATCAATGGAACGACCACTTTGCCTGGAACGGCTATTGGGTTGAACCCGAGTCGGCGATCGGCGCTGCGACGATTGACTGGCTCGAATTGAATCAACCAAGACGGTTGCTCATACGGGAGGCGGAATCTCATTTCGGTCTTTATCCGCCTTGAGGATGGCGGTTCTCGATGCCATCCTGGAGAAAGCCTGAAGGACCGGAGAATGGTGTGCCACGTCCAGAGCCGGGCCGCAGCGCGACTGGCACGGTTCGAGAAGCACGCGAACTTCCGGGTGTTCGTGCGTGTTCCGGTCGAGTCGATGGTCGCACAACCGACGGGGCTGTTCGTGTAGTGCGTCATGCCGAATCACTGCCACATCGGTCTGTGGATGTCTCTGGCGAGCCCGCCGCGGCGGGGCGTCAACCGACCGGTTTTTGTTCGGATGGCGCACTGCACGCCGTGGGGCCAAAAACCCGGCGGCTGACGCCGGCCGGCTCGCCGGTCGGTTCGATGCGGTTGGAAAATCGCTCGTCAGTTTGCGCCGAACTGGACTCGAATTCGACAAAGAACTCGCCAACCCACGGGTCGAGAGGCTTTTCTCGCCGGGTCAAATCCGCGCCAGCAGCTCCGCTTTCTTGGCGGCGAATTCTTCATCGGAGAGAATCCCCTTGGACTTCAGGTCTCCCAGTCGTTCAATGGCCGTGTAGATGTCGGATGCGGAATTCGTCGCCGGCGATGGGGAATTCACTGAAGTCGGAGCGACCGGGTTTCCGTTCCGCGTGACGACGGGCAGACTCGACAAGTTGACTGTGCCGAACTGGCTGCTGAACGTGATCGAGTTGTTCGATCCCTGCTGTTGAGAGAAGCCACCGATCTGGTGATCCTGGGTGTCATAGACCCAGACCTCGCCCCCCGCGTCGACCGCCAGTCGCCGGGCGTTCGCGAAATAGGCGTAACGCATCGCGTTCTGATTGCCCGACGCGCTCGGTGCCCCAAGATCGCCGGGCCACCAGTTCGCATGCGGATCCGGGACAAACAGAGCGGATGGTCCAGGCGTCACTCCCGAAAACTGATTTTGGACCGTGGACGGATTCAGCGCCGCGCCCGCGTACGGGGAGTCAAAGTTCCCTTGGCTCTGCGACTGAAAGCTCCCCGACTGCAGCAAACCCGGCTGACTGCCGAGAATGTCGGCGATATTCGAACAGAGCGTATCCACCCGCCCTTTCAGGTTGTTGTTGAACATGTCCCCCAGCATGATCATTCCGCCGCGCATCCATTGGCCTGAGCCTCCGAACTCCGGATGGCTGAACTGGGCCATCGAGCCGTTGCCGTTCAGGACGGCGATCAGCATCTGGGTCACTGCGTCGGGAGAGAAGCCATGCCGCTGACTGAGTTCGTTGACGATCCGCCGCCCTTCGGCCGTGAGTTGTTGCATCGTGTTTTCGCTATGAGTTGAAGTGTGTGACGTGCGACAGTTCGTGGCGCGGGCGAGACTCCACTGTGTCGGCAGATCATGAATTCTAGCAGTCGAAACTGCGAATTTCGAGAACCGCGACAGTTCCAGTCCCCAATGTCGCGAGGAGCGGATTGGACTCACCAGGGCGCATCTCGGAAGGCGACAACCTGAACTCGCGCTGGAGCAGATTTCAAAGTGACGTCGTCGTATCCGTTGTCCGTATCCGTTGTCCGTATCCGTTCTCTCGCCCAATTCAAATCGTCGTTCTCAAGCGACGGTACTATTTCGAGCGTCGCGTAAAACGGCGATGGCAACGTCGCATTGAGCTGGCTGCGAATTTCACTGGCCAGGCTGTTGTGGAAATCACCCCCAATAGCGGGATGACTCCAGCCAAGGGTCCATTCCGGGAAATGGTGAAGGCATCAAATCTCAATTGGGTGGGGAATGCGACGGTTTCAGAGTTCCAAATCCGCAGTTCACTCATTCCTACCCGACTCGTCGATGTACTTCAATCTCAGCGGCAGTTCGCATCGACTTTAATGGCTGGAACTTTTCCAGACAATCTGTCGTCTGAATGTGCGAAGGAATGGAAAGTCAACTTGGATTCTCCACTTCGGACGCCGACAACTTGGTTTCGAGAGTCACGACAATCATGAGCAAGATCAAGAGCGTGCTGGCATTGGTGCTGGTCGCCGCTTTGTGCTTTGTTGGAGCCAGCACTCGCTTTTTCGATCGATCGGTCTCAGTGGCGCAGCAGCCGGTTTCAGCGGATCGGCCGACGCAAGCCGCCACGACGGTTTCCGATGGCAAGCAGCCGGCGGCGGTCGCCATTCCAGACAAGGAGAAGCTCGCGGCACTTGAGCGAAAATTGGCGGGCGCGTGGATCGGGCATGGCCCGTGCGTCGGAGATTCGGTTTTTCAATTGGATGGGACTTATCATCGATTTGGATATGGGCCGGGTGCCGGCCATTTTGAGAGTGGAAAGTGGAAGATCGAATGGAACGAACTGCCGCCGACCTTGGTATTGACGGAATCGCCGACGGAAACAAAGTACTCCGAGGAGCCTTTCAAGGTTCGTCTCGTGAAGTTGAACGACAAGCAACTGGATTACCGTTGGAGTCGATATGAGGATTCCAGGATTGAAGAACATCTGCGTGGCACGGAGCTGGATAATGTGACGATCCGAATCCGGATATTGGATAGTGCCGTTCAGCGGTATCTTGGTAACGAAGACCACGGGGCGGGCATCAACTTCCCGCCGAACCTCAAGGCGCTTGTGGACGCGAACATCTTGAGTTCGGAGTCACTGGTTGATCCGTATGGTCATCAGTTCCGGTACGACGTTTCCGGGAAGCGGAACAAGGGGAAGCGACCTGACATCTGGACCGAAACTCCCGATAAAAAAATCATCGACAACTGGACGACGGGTGAGTGACGCAGTTAGTGAACTGCCGTCAGACTGCGTCCCCCTATTGGCTGCTGCCGGTCGCGCGGGCCACTCGGAACAACCAGTGAAAAAGTACCATTCCCAGTGAAAAACGGTACCACTTTCGCAGCCAAAAGTGGCCACTTCGCGGGTCGCCAAGTGAAACGAAGTTGCACTGTGGGTCGCCCGCGAAGTGATTCCGTGGTATCCAGCAGACACTGGGAAGGCTTTCGCGATTCACAAATCAAAATACTCGAGCTGATATCCAGGAGCGGACTACACGAACTGAGTCACGCCCGGAATCGCGACCACCAGTTCCGGAGCCTTGCCCCATTCGTAGCTGGTGGGAGTCAGGTTCTCTTTCGAGTTGAGTGCCTGTTCCCAGGTGATCGTCTTGCCCGAATAGGCAGACATGCGTCCCATGATCGCCATCAGCGAACTCTTCGTCATATAGTCGCCGTTGTTGATCGGCGTGCCACTGCGAATGGCGGCGAACAGTTCGTTATGTTCAGTCTGGTACATGTCCCCCTTCTTCCCCTTGAACTTCCAGGCGGTCTTGCCGCCGATGTTCACGGAGTGCGCGAAGACATCGCACGTTCCCTTCGAACCCCAGACATGGTCGGAGACGTCGTTCGAGCAACCGTCAATCTGCCGACACGAAGCGAACGCCTTCACGCCATTGGCGTATTCGTAGACGACACTGAAGTGATCGTACACATTTCCCGATTCCGGACCTGTCCGGGCGATGCGTCCCCCCGAGCCGGTGCATTGAACGGGGGGCTCGTCGCCCATCGCCCAGGACATGCTGCTCGGTATTGAAATCCCCCGAGAGCCAGACCATGTGCTGCCAGTTACGCAGTTGGAATTCCATGTCGCTCCAGCCGGGCTGTCGCGGGAACTTTTTCAGCGTGGAGGTGTTATAGGTCGCCTGAATCACCTCGATCTCGCCAATCGCCCCCGAGCGAATCTGGTCAAACGTGGCCCGCATGCCGTGGTCATAGCGCCAGCAAAGTCCCGAGACCAGACAGAGTTTCTTTTCTTTCGCCAGGGCGCTCGTGGCGAACACCGAACGAATTCCCGGGCCATCGACCGCCACCGGCTTCTCGGCGAAAACGTGCTTCCCCTTCTCGACCGCGTAGGCCAGATGTGCCGGTCGGAAATGCGGCGGCGCGGTCAACAGCACCACGTCGACGCCGCTGTCGATGACCTGCTTGTAGGCGTCAAATCCCACGAATTTATGGTCGCTGTCGACGGCGATCTTCGCAGTCAGTCCCGATTCCTTCAGGTTCGCCAGACTCCCTTCCAGCCGATCGCTGAAGGCGTCACCCATCGCCGTCAGTTGCACATTCGGGTCGGCATTCAGAGCCTGAGCGGCGGCACCGGTCCCCCGACCGCCGCATCCGACCAGCCCGATCTTCAGCACATCGCCCCCCGCGGCGAATGCGCCGGGAGCGATCGCAAGTTGACCGGCCAAGGCACCGCCGGCAACGATCGAGGTCGTCTTCAGAAAGTCGCGGCGTGACGGGGGATTGACGGCAGAGCGAACGGGCAGGTCCGGCATGGCTCGGTCTCCTGGGCAAAAAGGCGGTAGATCAACTGGACGCCGATCATAACGTCGCCCGCGGGTTCGAGACAATCGAAAACCTGTCAGGCCTAATTCGCCAATTCTCCCGCGATTGCGTCGCCCAACACGTCGCCGCCGAACTTCCAGAACCAGTCGCGGCCGTTTCCACCGCTGAGCGAATCGTTCGCTGTTCCGTCGGCCAGCAATGTGAGTGCGGTCAGTTTGTACGCACCGCCGGCTCCGACGCCGCTCCGCAGATTGGCCACTCGGGTGTCGTAGTTGATATCGATTCGGACCCACTCGGCGACAATCGCACTGATCGCTGACTGGTCGAGGGCTTTTGTTGACTCGTTGTAGTACGTCGTGATACCACCGACCACAATGTCGTCATCCTCACCACCGTCGAGCGTGTCGACCCCCGTCCCGCCAATCAACAGATCGCGACCGCCAAGGCCGTACAGTGTGTCGAGGCCGGCTCCGCCGAACAGAACGTTGTTCAGGCTGTTCCCCAGAATCGTGTCATTGAGCGTCGTCCCCACCACCATCTCGAACGAGTCACCCGCCGACAGCCGCAAGGTGAGATTCGCATTCAATACCTGCGGCACCGTACTCGCCAGGTCGAGCGAAATCGACTGCGTGGTCGTGGTTGAAAAATCGAGCAAGTCATTCCCCTGCCCCGCGACTTCCACCACCGTGTCACTCCCCAGCGCGGTGTTTGCGGTGAATTTGAACGTGTCATCCCCCAGTCCACCGGTCAGCACGTCGTCGCCGGCGGCACCGGTCAAGACGTCGTTGCCATCTCCGCCGTTGAGGTCGTTGGCGAGCGTGTTCCCGGTGAGTGTGTCACCCAGCGCCCCGCCAATGACGTTTTCAAAGTTGGTCGCCGACCCCAGATTGACCGACAGATTCGCATTCACCACCTGCGCGGTCGCCGTCGCCAGATTGATCGTGACGGCGGTGCTGACCGTCCCCGAGAAGTCCAGCGTGTCGATCCCGCCCCCCGTCTCGTTCAGCGTATCGGTCCCGAGCGACGAGTCGGCGGCGAAGGTGTAGCGATCGTTGCCGGCACCACCAATCAAGGAGTCGTTCCCCGCCCGTCCCGTCAGCACATCATCTCCCCCGTTGCCGGTGAGCGTGTTGGCATTCGCGTTCCCGGTGAGCATGTCGTTGAGATCACCGCCAATCACGTTTTCGAACGTGGTGGCCGAACCGAGCGTCAGTCGCAGGTTGGCATTGACCACCTGCTGCGTCGCGACTTCCAGATTGACCGCAACGTTCTGAGTCGAAGTCGCCGAGAAGTCGAGCGTATCGACTCCGCCGGCAGACTCATCGAGTGTGTCGTTCCCCAGCGCCAGATCGGTGTCGAACAGGTATAAGTCGTTCCCCGCGCCCCCAATCAACCAGTCATCACCGCCGGCACCGGTGAGCGTGTCATTCCCCAGTCCACCCGCCAGCGTATTCGCCAGCGCGTTGCCGACCAGAATGTCATTCCCGGAACCACCGGTCACATTTTCAATCACATCGGTACCCGTCAGTGAGACCGTCAGGTTCGCATTCACCACCTGCGCTGCGGCGCTGGACAAATTCAGGCTGACGGCCACCGTCGTCGTCGAAAAATCGAGTGAATCGACCCCCCCGGCCAAGGTTTCTGAGATGGAGTCTGTTCCCAGCGCCGAGTTCGCGGTGAATGAATAGACATCGTCTCCCGCCCCGCCATTCAGAGAGTCGTCGCCGGCTCCTCCAATCAGCGTGTCGTTCCCGTTGAATCCCAGGATGACATCGTTCCCGGCACCACCGTCAATCGAGTTGGGGAGTGAGTTCCCGGTGAGCAAGTCGTTGAGAGCCCCGCCAATCAGGTTCTCGATTCCATCCCCCGCCGACAACGTGAGAGACAGTTTCGCATTCACAACCTGAGTGACAATGCTGCTGAGATTGAGAGTGACCGTCAGCGTTGTGGTCCCGGTGAAATTGATAATGTCGGTTCCCCCCGTGGAGGTTTCCACAATCGTGTCGCTGCCCAGAGCCACGTCGGCGTCAAAGAGATAAGCGTCATTTCCATCCAGTCCGGTCATCAAGTCGTTGCCGGGTCCGCCGATCAACGTGTTCGCCAATCCATTTCCCGTAAGGACATCGTTAAGCGATCCCCCGGTGAGATTCTCGACGACGTCTCCGGCGGACAATGCCAGCGTCAGATTGGAATTCACCACTTGCGGCGAAGTGAGTGACAGGTCCAGGAGGATCGACTTGCCGGTGGTCGCGGAGAAATTGACCGTATCCCCTCCCCCGGTCGTTGACTCGACAATCGTATCGCTTCCCAGCGGCGAATCGGAATCGAACAGGTAGGTATCGTTGTCGTCGCCGCCCGTCAGAACATCATTTCCCGCGGCCCCCGTCAGCGAGTCGGCACCCGCCGCTCCCAGAATCGTGTCATTGCCGCTGTTGCCAACAATCGCATTCGCCAGGGAATTTCCGGTCAACTGGTCATCCAATGATCCTCCCGTCAGATTCTCGAAGACATTCCCCGCGACCAGCGTGAGTGTCAGATGAGAATTGACCACCTGCGTCGTGTTCAGAGACAGATCAACTGTCACTCCAATGGTTGTCGTACTCGAAAAGTCGAGTGTATCGGTACCACCTCCCGTCAGTTCGACCAGAGTGTCGCTCCCCAGCGCGGCTGCCGCGTTGAACGCATAGGTGTCATTCCCCGCATTCCCCGTGAGGACGTCGTTTCCAGCCCCCCCGACGAGAACATTGGCTCCCGCGTTTCCAGTCAGCGTGTCATCCCGGCTCCCACCCGTGACATTCTCGATCGTCGTGGAGGAACCGAGAGTCAATGTCAGATTGGAGTTGACGATCTGGGCGGCAGCGACCCCCAGATTGACGACCACCCCCAGATTGGAGGTCGCCGAGAAATCGAGTGTGTCGACTCCGCCGGCACTCTCATCAATGGTATCGCTTCCCAAAAGGCTGTCGGCATCGAACAGATAGAGATCATTCCCAAGATCCCCGCGGAGCGTATCGTTTCCCGCCTCTCCCACCAACGTGTCGTTGCCACTCCCGCCACTGAGCAGGTCATTCCCACCTCCCCCGGACAGGGTGTTCGCCAGCGTGTTCCCCATCAATGTGTCATCCCCTGAACCGCCAATGAGGTTTTCAAAGGCGGTCGCGGAATTGAGGGTCAGAGTGAGACTTGCCGACTGGACAACTTGTGCGGTCGGCAATCCCAGGTCGACCGCGACCGCGCGGGTCGTGGTCAACGAGAAATCGAGCGTGTCAACGCCGCCGACATCCGTCAGCGAGTCGGCCCCCTGCGCTTCGTCGGCGTCAAACACATAGAGATCATTCCCCGTCCCACCGGCACTCTCGTCGTTACCCGCGCCCCCCACAATCCGGTCGGCCAGCGTGCCGCCGGTGAGAATGTCATTTCCATCCCCGCCGAAGAGCGCGATCGCCCGATCGACACTGGCCGCGCTCAGCGTGTCGTCCCCTCCCTCCCCCCGCAGCCGGATTTTCGTGACGGACGCCAGTGGGTAAGTTGTCACCACTCCGTTGAAATTCAGCGAGTACGTGGTGGTGGTTTTGGAGATCAGCAAACTGTCCGCGACCTCTCTCCCGAGTCCGAAGAGAGTTCCGCCAGCAAGGTACGCGCCGCTCAGAGACTGGGTGTTGTCTTCATTCAACGGATCCAAGTCAGCCTCGACGACCGCGTTGGTCGGGTCGGCGACCACAAGGATCCGATAGTCGTCATCCCCATCCGCGGCCAACGTGCCCGGCAGCGCGATCTGCCCAGCCAACGTCCCGATGGGCAGTTGCAACGTATGGGATCCGATGGTCCGATCCGAGGGATTGGTCAGCGTGATACTTCCCAGCGTGACATCCCCCGCGCCATACAACGTGTCGGCCGATTTCGCGAATCGCAATTCGAACGCCGGCGCATCTTGCGTGAAGATGCTGTAATTGACGGAAATCGTCGACTGACCGTTCGTCGTGGCGGAATCCACCCGGATATCCAAAGAATCCGGAACATCAATCAACTGGACTTGCGCGATTCCAGTCCCCGACAACGCGGGAACGCCATTGTCTGTGACCTGCACCATTAGGTTGAACACCGGCGTCGTTTCGAAATCGAGCGCCGCAGCGTTGTTCACCGTCACCTGCCCTGTGGTCGGATGAATCGCGAACGCGCTGCTGACGTTGCCTCCCACGATCGAATACGCGACCGACTGTCCGGGATTCGGATCGAAACCAGGAATCGTTCCGACAACAGTGCCGGCTGGCGAATTCTCTACGACCGAAACCACGCGATCGGGTGCCACCGGTCGGTTCAACTCGGTCGCGATGCCACTCCAGTACGTCGGCTCCGCATCAAACGGATTGAACATCACGTCATCGGTGACATAGACAAAGTTGAACCCCTTGACCTTTGCCAATCGCAACACCCGATCCCGGTCGGCGGCCGTGGGAACGCTGTGGATGATCGCCGCATATTTCAAATTCGCCGATCCCCCCGCCGGACGACCCGCGTCGACAAAATCGGTATCATTCGGATTCGAAGAATTCTCGACGTTTTCGAAAGTGACCAAGACGTCGGCGACGGTGGTACTCAGCAGAGCAGAAGCCGGCACGACCCCCGGATTGGCAATGATCGTCGTGCCGGCGAGTCGTGTCCGCGCTCGAATGTTGGTGGCCAGCGTCTGGTAGTAACTCAGTTGAGACGAGCTGGAGGCCAACTCATCGACGAAAATCCCATCGATCATCGAGCTGCCACTCGAGTTCAAGTAATAGTTTTGATACCAGTCGATGTTCTGAATGACCTGGGACTGTGGACGGACCCCTCCCTGCGTATACACGTATCCCAGAACTGCGACATTGGGATTCTGCCGCAACAGCCGGATGGCGTCGCGATAGACTCCGAAATCACTCGAGGGATTTGTCGGGTCGGCGGTTCCATTGGAGGGATTGACGATCACCGTGATCGGATTCGTCGCGGTCGCCTGATCTCGAACATCGCGCCACCACCCCGACAGGGCCGAGCGTGAAAAATCTGTGAATTGCGGGAAACTGTACAGGGGGACGAATAGCCCAGTGGTTGGTCCGGTCGAGGGGAGCAGGCTTCCCCCCATCCCCGCCGTCAGCAATTCCCTACACTCCAACACTTCAATCCGGTTCACCCGCGACGCCGTCCGTCTGCGACGCCGGGAGATCCCCCTCCGCGAAGACACAAACTGCAATTCGAGGGTGCGCAACCAGGCCTGGAGAATCGACGTCATTTCAAGAGAGTTCCTGTGGAGCGTTCCGAACGGAATCGAGTCGCGAGAAGGCGACGAACCGGAGTAGCATACACCGATTTTTCACCAACACCAGTCCTACTTTCCCATCGGAAAGTCTCCCCAAGCGATTCTCGATTTCACCCTCATAAGACCGATATTTCCCCACTCTTTCCCGGCTTCCCGTATTCCCGGCACCGCTGGTGCAACCCGACTTGCGGTGAAGGGAATCGATCGGCGTCATTCGGGGCCGCGGTACAAGTAAAAACGGAGACTGTCGCCAAAATTTCCAAAAAATCAGCATTTTCAAAAACAGTTCGGTGGAGTCGGTTCTTGACCTTAACTTCCGTCTTGTGCCGTACGATTTTTGAACAGGATGAAAAGGATGAAGAGGATTGACAGGATGAAACGAGGGCAAGGCGAGACAGACTGCGAGTCATCCGTAAGGAGCCGCGCACGCAGTAAGCGGTGGGCGACGTCGCGACAAGTGGCGGACGGCGTTCCTACGACGCCGCGGTCTGGACGTCTTCGGCAGAGTTGAGTGGAGACAGATTGAAACGCCGCATCGGAAGCGACTGCTCCCACGACGCTGAGGTCGAATGACGGGGCACGGTTACCGACCCGGCCGCCGGCTGCGCCGTCGGGCGCGACGC
>JAPLOC010000080.1:0-12484 GCA_026692825.1 Planctomycetota bacterium
TTGCACGTCGTGTGAATGGGTTATGACAGTTCTGGCAGAGAATTGCAAGCCGAGTTGGTCTGACCCTTCCTGGATCCCTGCCGACCTACGACCGCTTCTCCGGTTTCAAATGCACCGATCGGTACTCCCGGCAGGGCAGACTGCTACTCCACACAAAACTCCTCCAGTGCTTTACGCAGTTCGGCGATCCTGCGTTGTGTCATCCGCGTGCCCCAGTTCGTCTTTTCACCAATCTGTCGCGGGGTGTGATTTGTTAGCAACAACAGAAACAAATCCCGCTGTTCGGGTGTCAGGCGGTCCAGTGTTTCCACAATGCGAATCGGCTCGGAAGGGTCGGGTTCGCTCCCGATTTCAAAATTCTCCCAAAACTCCGTAACGGCATCGCTGGCCCCGAGATCTGTCGCGGTCGTCTCCCGTCCTCCCGTGCCCCGCCCGGTTTTGAATCGATGAGCCGCCTTGAGCGATTTGTTTCGTGCGTATCCCACCAGGATCCGCCACAATCCGTGCGGATCGTCAAGGTCGGGCGACTTCAGCAAGAACGACTCGATCGCTTCCACGGCGACGACCGTGGTCCACTCTTTGCGACGGACGCGTTCACTCAACAACCGACGAATCACGGACTTCAAGCGATCCAGGTAGAGCGCGTAGACCTCCCTGGCCACATCGTTGCGCCGGCTGTCGTGCGGGGACTCCTGCATCGTTGAGACACTTGTGAGCCAGTAGGGAAAAGTGGGAACCCAATCAACATTCCGAAATCGAGCTTATCCGAACCCGGATCGAGAGACAAATTGAGATGCGGCAAATCCTGAGCGATCCACCCGCCATCAATTTTTGAAATTCTTTCGAAATCGCTCCATTGGTCTGTCGTTTTCTCGTGCCGCCGGGGATTGAAGAGAAGGGAGGGCGTCGACGCCTCTCCACACCCCGTCCCACTTTCCGCAACTTGACCCGCTCACTCCACACCAACTATTCTGCCGTCACCCCGGTATGAATGACCCGAAGAGTTCGACTCTCTCTAGGAGTTGGAACTCCCTTCGGGCGGTGAACAAGGTACAGACAATGACGCTCGCTGCCCGCTCCGTGCGTTCGTTTCGCCTCGATTCTCACTCCAGTCCGGTGAATGGCCTTTCACCTGACCGGAGGAGAGCGTTTCTTCCGTTGCCCGTGCTGATCCTCCAGTTGGAGTGAATTCGCCGCGGTCGCAGTTGGCACCGTCAAATCCCGAGTATCCTCACGTCGTAGGCCGCGCCATGAAGTTTCCTTCTCTCGTTGAGCTGTTTTCCAGTTTTCTCAAACGTCGGCAAGCGACTCGCAGGCCGGAACGCTGGAAGCGACGTTATGGGGCTCGCAATTCTCCGCCGATCGAAGCGCTCGAATCGCGGATCCTGCTGACCGCCGATCTTCTCGAGCCGAACGATTCGTGGCAGACCGCGACCGACATCGGGATCGCTCCGGGTATTCACCTCACGCAGGTCAGTTTGCACACAGCGACCGATCAGGACTGGTTCCGGTTCGAATTGTTGCGAGCCGACGATTTGAAGATCCAGTTGAATTTCAACGCGACGGCGGGAAGTGCCGGCTTTGACCTGTTCTCCAGCACGGCGAATTCCCCCGGTGCGACTCCCCTTGCGAGTTCCAGTCCCAATTCGACCGGGGCCGGAACCAGCCTCGCCGGCCTGCCTGTGGGTAGCTATTTCGTTCACGTCGTGGGTGCCGGGACTGCTGTTGACTATGCCCTGGCGATTGACCCGGCGACGACCAGCTCCACCCGCGTCTTTTACGTCAATGACGCCAGCACGACCAACGACTTTTACAGTTTGGCGGCCGGGAGTGCTTCCAATTCCGGACTGACTCCCGGCTCTCCCAAGGGGACAATTCAACAGGTTCTGGACAATTACATTGTCGGGCCGAACGATCTGGTGCTGGTCGATACAGGCACGTACACAACGGCGGTTCAGGCGACCGCCAATGATGAGGGGACGACCTACGCGGGTTCACCGGGGGGGAGCCGGCTGAATGCCACGTTTGAAATGATCGACTCCGATTTCAACTTGCTCTACCGGTTGCAGTTTGGCGGATCGGGGACCGGAGTCTATCTGCACGGTTCCAGCGTCGATCCCACAACCGACACCGATCTGCGCCGGTTGACGTTTCTCTCGTCATCCATCGCGATTCAAATCGATGGGGGAGACCACAATCTGATCGAAAACAGCGTGATTTTCGGTTCGGGAAACTACGGGCTCTACATGCCCGTGGGGGGACAGGCGATCGTTCGCGGAAATACGATATCGCAGCGCAGTTATGGCGTGTTCCTGAACCAGGGGTTTAACGCGACACTGGAAAACAACGATCTGTCGGCAAGCAATTTCGCAGTCTATGGCGTCGGGGTGTACCCCAATTCCGCCTCTTCGAGTCTCGACCTGACCGGGAATCGAATTCATGGAGCGACGTTTGGCGTCTACCGCGACTGGGGTTTGACGACCGCGACGCAAAACGAGTTCTTGGGGAATCAGACCGGTTTCTACGCGGCTCTGGGGGGAGCCAACGCCGCGCTGTTTGGCAACTCGGTCCATAACAACGGAACCGGCCTGCAGGGATACGGCCGGTTTGGCGGAACCGACTGGTCGACCGGTCAGGCGAACGACGTTTTCAGTAACGGCATCGGCATTCATCCCGCCGACTCGCAATCGGTCTCGTTCAATCGCGTGCGTGAAAACGTGGTCGGCATTCAGGGGGAAAATCTCGGCGGGATCCACCATAACATCCTGGACGGCAACACAACCGCGGGAATTCTCGTCTCGGGCGCTCATGACGTTTCGATTACCAACAATACCATTCACACCACATCGGGCGTTGGGGTCAAACTTCAGCAGTCGGCGCGAAATGTCTCGCTGCGCAACAACATCCTGTCGACCGATTCGGGAATCGGGCTGTACGTCGCCACCGACAGCCAGCAAGGGTTTGCCAGCGACTACAACAACCACTTCGCTGCGGGAAGCGGGACGCCGATCTGGTGGGAGAAGCCGTTTGGCGATGTGTACGACTGGCAGGTTGAGGCCGATCTCGATTTGCATTCGATCGGGATGACGACCCTCCATCCGAATCTCGACAATCCCTTGTTTGTCAATCCGCAGGGGGGAGACTTTCATTTGCAAGAGGCGTCAACCAGCCTCGACGCCGGCGACCCTGCGGATCTCTTCAATCTCGAGCCTGGAACGAATGGGGGACGGGTTGACCTGGGTGCGTACGGCAACACGGACCAGGCGACGGAGTCGGTCGGACGCTACGTGCGGATCGAGTATCCGGAGTACTACACCGACTGGCCCGAAGCCGTCGGACGGACGATTCTCTGGCGAACCTACGATTCCTCGGCGACCAATCGGCAGGTTTCGGGGTTTGTGAAAATCGAGCTGTTTCAGGCGGGAATTGGCAAGGTCGCGGACATTGCGACTGTCCCCGCTTCGGATGGCAGTTTTGGGTGGAGCCCACAGGCAAGCGGAATTCCGGGAACGAACGGAAATCGGTACTGGATCCAGATCTCGTCCATTGACCATCCGGAAACGGTCGATCAATCGCGCGAACAGTTTTCGATTCCGACCACGGGGGGGAATTATTACGTCAACGACGCGAGTGTCGCTGCCGGGGATATCACGAGCGCGGCGGGGAACAATCGGAATACCGGACGCAGTCCCCAGGACCCCAAAGCGAACCTGTTGCCGTTGCTGCGGGCCTACGATCTCGGACCGGGCGATGTGGTGAACATTGACGCGGGGGACTACATCCACGTGCGCAACGTCACGCTCAGCGGCAATTTGACTCTGAGCGACGACGAGGGAATGACGCTGACCGGGCCTGTCGACCCGAACCGGGTCGCGCGACTCGATCGCGCGAATCCGTTCGCTGGGGCATCCAATATCGAACTCGACGATGGGGATTACGTCACGCTCGAACACCTGACGCTGGTCGGGGCCAATCTGGGGGTCTGGGCACACAACGGCAGCACGAACTTCCAGGGGAGACATCTGGTCGTCGCGAACAACACGCAAGATGGACTGCGTCTGGAATCAGACAGTGACGGGTCACAACTCGACGACCTGACGGCGGTGGACAACGGTCGAACGGGGATTTGGGTGTCGACCCCGATCGCCAGTTTGAGCAATTCGGTGTCACACGGCAATTCAGAATACGGCATCTTTCTCCAAAACGCCGGCGATGTCCACGTGGAGAACAACGAGGTCTACGCCAACAACACCGGTATCTCTGTCAGCAATTTTGGCTCGGGGACTTCCGTGATTGGCAACGCCGACCTGGATGCGGCGCGGGGCAATCGCGTGCATGACAATCGGCAGATTGGAATCGCCGCCCAGGGGAGCGTCTCGGTCGTTGGAAACACCGTCGCCCGCCAATCGACGGTCAATGGTATCGGGATGGACATCACGCAGGGTGCGACCGCCCGTTTGAATGTGGTGTTTGACAACACGATCGGAATCAATTCGACATCTTCCGCCGGTAATGGTGCGGGTGCAATTGATGCGAATCGCGTATTTCACAATTCAACATCGGGAATTCGAATCAACTTCGGAACTCCCGTTCGACAAAACGTGGTTTACTCGAATGCAATCGGAATCGAAGGGGTCGCGGCGTACTATGGGCGTTACAGCGGAGTCGTCGCGAACAACATTGTCTACGCGAACACCACCGCAGGAATTCGCGTGGAAGGGGCCGGTGCCCAGATTGTCAATAATACAGCCTATCAGCCGACAGGGAACGCGGTTTCCGTGGAATTGAATTCCACCAATGTCAGTTTGCGGAACAACATTCTGTGGGCGATGGCGGGTTACGACATCGCCGTCGATGGAACCAGCCAGTCCGGATTCGCCAGCGACTTCAACGTGCTGCAGACGAGCGGGGCGGGGAAAGTCGCATTGTGGCAGGGGGCGGTACGACCGTCACTTACCGCGTGGCAAAACACGATTTTTCAGGACGCAAACAGTCTCGCGCACGATCCGCTGTTCGTCGACCCTGTCGGTGCCGATGGCGTGCTGGGGTACAACTCGACGCTGCATTTGGACTCTGGAACTGACGACGACTTTCATGAGCAAAGTGATTTTGGCAGTTGCCACGGCGGCTCGCTTGCGCCGGTGTTGAGTGCCACGACCGGGTTGCCCGGGCACCTCACAGCTACTTGGGTCAACGATTCCCAGCGATCGCCAGGGATCGATCGGGGCGATTCCAGCGACCCATTCGCGAATGAACCGGCCAGCAATGGGAGATTCATCAACCTGGGTGGATTCGGCAACACAGCGCAAGCTTCGCACAGCCCTTCCGAGTACATGCTCGTGACCCGCCCCGACGGAGGGGAAATCTGGCCGGCGAAACAAACGGTTCCGATTCGCTGGCGTTCCCACGACTTCGCCGGGACTGTCGACATCGAGTTGTGGCAGGTCGGCGGTTCCACCCCAACAGCGACAATTGCCGACAATACACCCAATAGCGGGGAATTTCTGTGGTTGATTCCGCAAGCCACACCAGCGGCGACAAACTATTTTGTCAAAATCGTCAGGAACGACAATTCGCTGTTGCTGGACCAAAGCAATGCTCCATTCGAAATCGCACCACCTGTCAGTGTGTATTATGTGAATGACAATTCGACTGCGGGCGACGAGTATTCGACCACGATTGGCGACAACGGCAATACCGGCCTGTTGCCGAATTCGCCCAAGGCATCAATTGCGGCAATATTGGCCGCGTACGACGTTGGACCGGGTGACGTCATTCGCGTCGACACGGGAACCTACGTGCTGGATGGGAATCTGGTACTGCGATCAAAAGACTCTGGTGTGCGGATCGAAGGGCCGCAAACTGGCACGGCGATTCTCAATCGGGGGAATTCAGCATCCGGCAGCTATGTGGTTGAGCTGGCTGGCGCTGATGATGTGACAATTTCGCACTTGTCGCTGACGGGCGCGCGCGATGGGATTTTCGCGGGATCCTCCAGCGACTCTGACCGCGTCACCATCAGTCAGAACCGCATTTACTCCAATGTCGATGCGAACATCGCCATTTATGCCTCCAACGACCAGATTTCCATAATTGGAAACTCAGTGTGGAATTCGACGAGCAATGGGGCGAGCAGCACCGGCATCACTATCAACAACGCCGCATCGGCGTTGGTGGTTGGGAACGACGTGTACAACAATGGCACGGGAATTTATGCCTCTGGTCCGAGTCTGACGACTGCCACGCAGATCGAGGTGCGTGACAATCAGGTACACAACAATAGTTCGATAGGAATTGACGCACAGCACCAGGTTGTGGTCATCGGCAATTCGGTGTGGGGACAGGCGAATGTCGGCTCGACAGGGATTCGCCTGGCGCAACCCGGATCGTCGGCGCAAGGAAACTCGGTCTTCGACAACTACGTTGGATTTGACTCCAGCAGTCAGGGTACGAGTACTGGCGCCATCCAGTCGAATCGCGTGTTTCACAACGTCGCCGCCGGTATTCGCGGGTATTCCAACACATTGATTGACGGCAATGCTATTTACGGCAATTCGATCGGAATCGAGACATTTAAGTCCGCATATGTGGCACCGTACATCGGGACAATTTCACACAATCTGGTGTATGGCAACACCAACCAGGGGATTCGTGTGGAGGGGAACGGGGCGCAGGTGGTGAACAATACCGTTTACCACCTGGTGGGTAACGCTGTTCAAGTGGAGACGAATTCGACCAACATCACGTTGCGGAACAACATCTTGTCCGTTGTGGCGGGTGGGGCGATTTCCGTGAATCCCAACAGCGAAGTCGGGTTTTCCAGCGACTACAACGACATTGTCCTCGGCGTGTCGGGGAAAATCGGTCGGTGGGAGAACCGTGACTTCGCCTCGTTCGCGGACTGGCGATTTGATGTTGGTCAGGATGCGCACAGTCAAGTGCGGGATCCCCAGTTCACGGATGTGAATGGGTTTGATGACATCCTGGGATTCGATACGTCGTTGGTCGCCGGTTCGACGCGTGTGATCGATGACGGTGCCAGCGGGTTCAGTCTGACCGGGAGCTGGACTTCGGTCGCGACGGGGAACCAGGGGAATTCTGTGGAAACCGCGGTGTCCAGTTCCGGGGGAAAGTTGGCCACCTGGACATTCTCCGGTCTTGATCCGAACGCGTGGTATGAAGTCGCGACAACCTGGCCGTCGCGTTCGACGGCGATTTCCGATGCGCGGTACACACTCACCGATCAACAAGTGACGCTGGCGACCGTGAGCGTGAACCAGCGGACGAGCCCGGGGGACTTCGCCGACGGGGGGGTGAACTGGGCGCGACTGGGTACCTATCTTGTCCGTGGCAGCACACTGACGGTCCAACTTTCCAATCTCACCAATGCGAGTGGAACCGTCTCCGCTGACGCGGTTCGAATTCAGAAACTGAGCGGAGATCATGGCAGTGACGACAACTTTGTCCCGCAGGCGAATTCTCCGACCATTGACGCGGGAGATCCCGCCACGGTGGTATTGGGCGAGTTGTCCCCCAATGGCGCACGGGTGAATCAAGGACACACAGGAAATACACCCTCCGCACTCAACAGTAACGTTCAACAAATCCAGGTGTTGTCGCCAAACGGCGGGGACAAAATCGAAGCCGGACAGCCGGTGACTGTCGCCTGGCAGTCCGCGGGGCTCAGTCTGCAGCAACCTGTCGTATTGCTCAATGTCGGAGGTGGGGCAATCGGAGACTGGCGGGCGAATGCCTACCAGACCGCCACCTATGGGACGCAGTCCTTTACCAACAGTGTCGATCGCGGTTTCGTAATCGATCCGGCACCCGAAAGTGTCTATCAGACGTACGCCTACAACCCCGCTGGAGTTGGGAGCAAGTTGGCTTGGCATATTCCCACGTCCGACGGAACGTACGCGGTTCGACTCCACTTTGTCGAACCGTCGTACACCGGTGTGGGACAGCGCAAGTTCGACGTGAAACTTCAAGGAAACACTATCGCCGCGAACTTCGACGTGTATGCGGCAGCCGGCGCGCGGTACAAAGCGACGGTGTTGAATTCGACAATCTCGGCGGCCGGTGGCACCGGGATCGACCTGGAACTCGTGAATGTGACTTCCAGTGGCGCGATTCTCTCCGGCATCGAATTGCTGCGACCGAATTCCACGGGAGTCGCCGCTCCGACAGCGGACGTCGCGCCGCTCCGACAGCGGACGTCGACTTGTCCGTGGATGGGGGGGCGACCTGGACCAACCTGGCCGCGGGGGTTTCGATGGACCGCTTTGGACGGGGTCAATACGCCTGGACTCCCGCTGTGGAATCCGTTCAAGCAATCATTCGTGTCAGGGGCAACCACGGAAGCCAACCGACGGATACGTCGGACACGCCATTCTTGATCGTGAATGGGGGACAAGACTACTACGTCAATGACACAGACACGGCGGGGGATCTGTTCACAACGGCGATGGGGAACAATCTGAACAGCGGGAAAAGCCCGGACCGGCCGATGGCCAGTCTGGCGGCGCTGATCGACGCCTACGATCTCGACGCCGGCGATGTGGTTCACGTCGACAACGGATCGTACGCGGTTGTGCGCAATATATCCCTCGGATCACAAGACTCGGGGGTCCGGATTGAAGGCCCGGCCCTGGGGGTAGCGGTGTTGAATCGCGGAAACACCACCACCGGAAGCTACGTCATTGAACTCGCCGCGGCCGACGATGTCACGATTTCGCGGTTAACGTTGACCGGTGCCGTTTGCGGAGTCTTTGGCTCATCGACTTCGGACAGCGATCGGTTTACACTCGTCGACAGCCGCATCTATTCTAACTCTGAGTATGACATTGCACTCGCAACGTCCAATGACGAAGCGATAATCTCGCGCAATACCGTCTCAAATGGGACGGATCTTCCCTGCATTGATATTCATGGAAACCGCTCGGTTGTTGCAGAGAACGATGTGTCTGGTGGATCGACCGGAATCTATGTGTCGGCAAATTCCGTCACATTAGCTGACCAAATCGTGGTTTCGAATAACCGAGTCCACAACAGCCGTGACCGCGCCATATTCGGCGAAGGTCAAGTCTTGATCGTTGGGAACACCGTGTGGGGACAGACGACATCGACGGGAATCGAGGTAGGCCCTGGTTCAAAAGCTTTGAACAATACGGTCTTCGACAACAAGGTGGGAATTGGTTCCAGTATTTACAACACGGGAACCGCGACAATCGAGGGAAACCGCGTGTACCGAAACTCCCAAAGCGGAATGTCGTCTATTCGAATTCAACAGGTATCGATGGAGCGCTTGGATACTACAGTACGAATCGATTCACAGGGCTCATCGCTTCGAACCTGGTGTATGCGAATGCCAATACAGGAATTCGCGTGGACGCGAGCGGGGCACAAGTGTTCAACAATACAGTGTATCAATCGGTCGGAAATGCTGTACTGACTGAGGACTCGTCGTCCAATGTCTCGATCCGAAATAACATCTTGTGGGTGGACGCCGGTTACGATTTGTATGTGAGCAGCAACAGTCAGTCCGGGTTCTCCAGCGACAATAACGTCCTCTTCGCCGGTTCAGATCCGAACGCTCACGTTGCCTTTTGGGGGAATACCACTCGCGATGAAATTTCGGACTGGCGATTGGCCAGCTCGCAAGACGCCCATTCGAGCGCTGCCAACCCGAATTTCGTAGACGTCGACGGAGCGGATAACACTTTGGGATACTCAACGCTCGGCACCGGCTACAACGGCGGCACCGACGACAATTTCTATCAGGCCCGACTTTCCCCCGCCATCGACGCGGCGGATGCCTGGAGCGCTCCCGCCACCGACATCCTGGGACTCTCACGTGTAGATGACTCGGGTGTCCCCAACACCGGTTCCGGCGATTACCGCCCGACCCAGTTGGGTTCGAACGGGTTTGCCGTTGGCGGCACGGCACAGGGCTGGCGGTCCAACAACACCTATTTCAACCTCTCCTTTCCTGCGGGATTTGTGTTTCCCTTCTACAGGCAGTCCTACACCAGCGTCACGGTCAGCACCGAGGGCTTGTTGTACTTCAGTGGAACCATGAACCCCGGAAGCGGTACGAACAGCACCGCGACCTTGCAGGCGAATCGCATCATCGCCCCCCTCTGGGACAACCTTTCCACCAGCGGCGTCGGTGATGACATCTTCGTTGACACCTCGATCGCCGGTCGGCTCACGGTTCGCTGGAACGCCACCAACGAAGCTAACAACAGTGACGTCAACTTCTCGGTCACCCTCTTCGACGATGGCACGGTTCAATTCAACTACGGTGCCGGCAACACCGGGTTGTCCCCCACGATTGGCATCTCCCGCGGTGATGGTCAGTTCTATCAGTTGAGTCCGCTCGACGCGCAGGCCGCGCTGACCAACTCCAATTCGGTGAAATTCAGCCTGACTCCTGGTGTCACTTTCGCCGACATCGGCGCGTACGAATTCCGCGGAAACTCCAACGATGCCGTCCCGCCGCAGGTTGTCGCCACCATGCCCGCGTTCATTGAGTCCAACGGCACCAGTGGGATGGTTGTGTCACAGATCTCGGTCGCCTTCTCAGAGGAGGTGAATGCGATCGACGCGAATGCGCCCGCGAATTATGAACTTCGCCGGGCGGTGAACGGAATCTTTGGCGACGGCGACGATGTGGTCTACAGCGTAACCCCCAGTTACGCGTTCAACCTCGCCAACAGTACCAGCATCACGACCCTCGATGTCGGGAATGGCGGTGCGCCGCTGCCGGGAGATACCTACCGATTGACAGTCCATGGGAATGCCGGCTCCAGCATCCACGATACCGCCGGCAACCGCCTGGACGGCAACCGGGATGGCGTAGTGACGGGAAGTCTCGCCGACGAGTACGTTCGCACCTTTGTGATCCTGCCCCCGGGAATCAACGTCTCCACGATCAGCGGTCCCACGACCGAAGTCGGCGGGACCGCGACGTTCAGCATGGTACTCAACAGCCAGCCCACCTCCGACGTGACGATTCCCCTCAGTTCCAACGACCTGACCGAGGGGACGTTGAGCCCGGCGAATCTGACCTTCACGCCGGCAAATTGGAACGTGCCCCAGTCGGTCACAGTGACCGGAGTCAACGACGCCGTCGATGACGGAGATGTTCCGTTTGCGATCGTCATCGGTTCCGCCCAGAGTGCCGACGCGCGTTACAACGGTCTGCGGCCGTCCAACGTCGCGGTCGTCAATACGGACGACGACACGGCGGGGGTTGGCGTCTCAACCATCAGCAGATCGACCACGGAGGCTGGGGGGACAGCGACGTTCACGGTGGTCCTGACCAGCGAGCCAACCGCCAATGTCGCGATCGCCTTGGCCTCGAGCGATCTCACGGAAGGGGTCGTGAACAAGGCAAACCTCGTGTTCACTCCCAGCAACTGGAATATCCCTCAGTTTGTAACGGTCACCGGTGTGGACGACGCGGTCGATGACGGCGATGTGGGATACGCGATCGTCACATCGGCCGCCGTCAGCGCCGATCCGATCTACAGCGACCTCAATCCCGCGGATGTCTCGGTAGTGACACTGGACGACGACACCTCGGGCTTTACCGTCTCGCCAATCAGTCGCCATACGACGGAATCGGCAGGAACCGCGACGTTCACCGTCGTTCTCAACAGTGAGCCGACCGCGAATGTCTCGATTTCGCTCGCC
Organism: Planctomycetota bacterium; assembly: GCA_026692825.1. Lineage (GTDB taxonomy): Bacteria > Planctomycetota > Planctomycetia > Planctomycetales > Planctomycetaceae > UBA10511. The sequence goes on from JAPLOC010000080.1 coordinate 11,698, forward strand.
ACGACCGATACCACAGAAGGATCAATCAACAAGTCCGAGCTGATCTTCACACCCGCGAATTGGAACTCGCCACAACAGGTGACGGTCTTCGGAGTGAACGACGCGGTCGACGACGGCGACGTCGCGTTCACAATCACCCTCGCCCCTGCGACCAGCACGGATCCTTGTTACAACGGAATCGACCCGGCCGACGTCGACGTCACGAACGATGACGATGACACGGCCGGGATCACGGTCTCCACCATCAGCGGCAACCCAACCGAAGCGGGCGGGATCGCGACTTTCAGCCTCGTTCTCACCAGCGAGCCGACCGCCAGCGTAACGATCGGCATCGCGTCGAACGATTTGACCGAGGCGACCGTCAATAAGACGACGCTGACATTCACTCCGACAAACTGGAACATTCCTCAAGTGCTCACGGTGACCGGAGTCGACGACCTGGTCGATGATGGCGATGTCGGGTTTCTCATTCTGACCAATGCCGCCGTGAGTGGCGACGCGTCGTACAGCGGACTCAACGCTACGGACGTTTCCGTGACAACGATCGACGACGACACCGCCAGCGTGCTGGTGTCTGCGATCAGTGGTATGACGACCGAGGCGGGGGGAACTGCGACGTTCTCTCTGGTGCTGGGGAGTCAGCCGACAGCGGCGGTCACCATCGGACTGACGTCGGACGATCTGACCGAAGGGGTTCTCTCGGTTGGCAGTGTCACCTTCACTCCTGCGAACTGGAACGTTGCGCAACTCGTGACGGTCTCCGGTGTGGATGACGCGGTCGCCGATG
>JAPLOC010000080.1:12516-14526 GCA_026692825.1 Planctomycetota bacterium
CAGACCCGGTCTACAGCGGAATCGACCCGGCGGATATTTCCGTCATCAACCTGGACGATGATCAGCTTCCGAATGACGCCCCCACGCTCGCCGGGGCGGCAACGTTGATTTACACCGAACAGCAGGCGACCGTTCCCGCGATCAACGCCGGCGTGACTGTCGCCGACGTCGACAATCTGGCACTCACCTCGGCCACCATTCGCATCACGGCGAATTACCTGGCGGGGGAAGACCTGATTGAATTCACATCGGCGACGACGACGGGCAACATCACCGCTCAATTCGACTCGGGGACGGGAACGTTGACGCTGGATTCCGCGGGAGCGACGGCGACGATCGCTCAGTTCCAGGCGGCGCTGGCCCGCGTCACCTACCGTAATACCAGCTCAAATCCATCAACAGCGCCACGTTCGGTCGAATACCGTGTTTCCGACGGGACGCTGTGGAGCAATCGGCTGGTCAATCTGGTGACGATCGTGGCGGTCAACGATCTTCCGGTGCTTGCGGGGTCTAGCACGCTGAATTACACCGAAAAGCAGACAGCGACGGTGATCAATCCGACGATCACAGTGAGTGACTCTGATTCGAGTGGGCTCGCCTGGGCCACGGTGGCGATCTCGACGAATTTCGCCACCGGGCAAGATCTGCTGGAGTTCGTCCCCGATGGCACCACGGGGAATCTCGCCGGCACGTACAACGCGACCAGCGGCGTCTTGACACTGATATCGACCGACCGGACGGCGACACCGGCACAGGTGCAGTCCGCGTTGCAACGCGTGACGTACCGGAATTCCAGCGCCAATCCGACCCTCCTGACCCGTTCGGTCAGTTTCAAAGTGTCCGATGGCATTGGCCAGAGCGCCACGTCGATCAGCACGATCGGCATCACGCCGACCAACGACGCCCCCACTCTGTCGTGGGCCAGTCCGCTGATTTGCGCCAAAAACCAGGTCGCGACCGCTGTCAACGCGGCAATCACCGTGGCCGACGTGGACAACACAACGTTCACCTCGGCCACGGTACGGATCGCGGTTGGCTATTCCAGCGGCAACGATCTGCTGGAATTCACCCCGACCACCGCGACCGGAAATGTCGTGGGAGCGTACGACGTCGATACCGGAACGATGACGTTGACGTCTCCGGGGGGGACTGCCACCGCGGCCCAGTTCCAGGCGGCCCTGGCCCGTGTGACCTACCGAAACACCAGCGGCACTCCCACCGTCGCTCCCCGTTCCGTGGAATATCAGATCTTTGACGCGACACTGGGCAGCAATGTGATCACGAGTCTGATCACCATCAAGGGGACCGGACCCGCCCCCACATTGGCGACCGGAGGTTCGCGAGGTTACACCGAACTCCAGGCTCCGGTGGTGATCAATCCGTCGGTCGTTGTCGCGGACACAGACAGTGCGACACTGGCCTGGGCCACCGTCAAGATCTCAACGAATTTCGCGGCGGGACAGGATCAGCTCTCGTTCGCCGGGAGTGGTGCCACCGGAAATATCCAGGGGGCCTACAACGCGAAAACAGGGATTCTCACCCTCATTTCGGCCGGCGCGACCGCGACGAAATCCGAGTTTCAGTCGGCCTTGAGGCAGGTCACCTACTCGAACAGCAGCGCCAATCCGTCCAAGCTGACCCGGTCCATCACGTTCCAGGTGTGCGACGGGACAACGGCCAGCAACAGTCTCGTGAATTCGATCGCGTTCACCGCACTCAATGACGCCCCCGTACTGATGGGCCTTAGCGGCCTGATCTTCACCGAAAATCAGGCGGCGACGCCCGCGATGAACGCGGGAATTGTGGTGAGCGATGTCGACAACCTCACGTTGGCCTCGGCGACTGTGCGGTTCGCGACGAATTACCTGCCGGGTGAGGATGTTCTCGGATTCGTCGCGGGGACCACGACAGGGAACATTGTGGCGGCATTTGACACGAACACCGGGGTTTTGACACTCAGCTCGGCAGGGGCGACGGCAACCATCGCCCAATTCCAGGCGGCCCTGCGGC
>JAPLOC010000081.1:0-1385 GCA_026692825.1 Planctomycetota bacterium
CGCACGGTTGTGAAGTCAAACGAAGGGTCACGCGTACCCGACCTGGCCGCCGGCTGCGCCGTCGGGCGCGACGCCGCGGAGCGTCGTCGCGACATTTGGGCGTCTCCGCGACATTGTCCGACTACGGCGGTCTCAAAAAAGGCGCGAACTTGAGAATTGTTTCGTGGTCCATGTAGAACCAGAGAACAGATTCACCGTTCGGGTTCACACTTCTTGGTCGTTCCATGCCCGAGTTTTCCTTTGAAGTCGCGATTCAGTATCGACTGCTCTCCAATCAGTTGCTGCTGGCCGACCCCTTGCTCTTCCCCGAAATCGCCTGTCTGGACGATTCCCCGCGCCGGTTACGCCGCATGCTCGTGCGCCGACTCGCCGACGTCGTGAAGAGGCTGGAGCCGGAGGACATTCATCAGCGGTGGCCCACGCTCGCGCCCACCGTCGGCCGATTTCTGTTGACCATCCCCCCCGTCGCGAACGATACGCTCCGCCGCCGACCGGTCCGGCTGCGAATGCCCTATTCCCAATGGCGGCACCACTCGGGCACCTGGGTCGCATCGGTTCCCGCGCTCGGTATCGATATTGTCGCCGACGATGAGGCGACTCTGCTGGCACAGCTTGAACCGCAAACCCGTGCCGCTCTCAGTCGCCGCAAAATCCCCGGTTCGCTGCTCGCGCTTGCCCTGCTCGCCGAAGAACGCCGCATGCGCGTCAAATCGCTCGCGTTGCGGGTCAACCGCCCCACTCTGAAAGAGGCGGCGATCAAGCGCCGGGCGGATCGACAATCCGACAAGTCGGTGCTGGAAGAGGTGTCCGTTGATTTGTCCAAGTCCTCCGGGCACCCCCTCTTTGAACGCGATGCGCTAGTGACCCAGCTCGCCCGCCGACTGACCGGTCCCGGTCTCCAGAGCGTGCTGCTGGTGGGGCCTTCGGGTGTTGGGAAGTCGGCGATTGTCCGTGAACTCGCCCGCCGTGCCGTCGAGTTTGGTCTCGCGGGGTCGACGATCTGGTCGACGCGCGGTTCCAGTCTGGTCGCCGGCATGACCGGGTTCGGCATGTGGCAGCAGCGCTGTCAAGATCTGGTGAACGAAGCACGCCAGACGCGGGCCGTTGTTCATCTGGATAACCTCATTGAACTTCGCGAAGTCGGCAAAGGGGGAGGGAATACCACTGGGGTCGCCGCCATGCTCCGTCCCAGCCTGATGCGCGGCGATCTGCGCGCCATCGCCGAATGCACTCCCGAACAACTCGCCCTCATCGAGCGTGACGAACCTCAGTTGATCGAATCGTTCACCGTCCTCAACGTCGATCCTCCCACGGAGTCGGCCACGCGCGAGATCTTGAGGCGGTTCGCAAACCATGAGTCGGCCCGCCGGTCCCCGGCCCTCACC
>JAPLOC010000081.1:1394-11134 GCA_026692825.1 Planctomycetota bacterium
CACCTACAGCGCCGACCCGGGCCGGCAGTTGCGATTCTTGTCCATTTTGCTGGAAGATTGCCGCGAGCCGCGGGAACTGACTCCGGTCGATGTCGTCACCGCGTTCTCGCACGAAACCGGGCTCCCGTTGTTCATGCTCGACGATCAGACGCCGCTCGACTTGCAGCGGACGCGGGACTGGTTCACCGCCCGGATCCTCGGGCAGCCTGAGCCGATCGATCTGGTGGCGGGTCTGTTGGCGGCGGTCAAGTCGGGACTGACGCGGCGCGGGAAGCCGATCGCGGGGTTGTTGTTCATCGGTCCGACCGGTGTCGGCAAGACCGAGACGGCGCGGGCGCTGGCGGAATTCCTGTACCGCGATCCCGAGCGCATGATTCGCATCGACATGAGCGAGTATGCCGACATCGCCGCGGTCGGGGGCATCCCCGGCTGTTTGACCTGTTGTTGCAGGTGCTGGGGGAAGGACGACTGACCGACGCCGGTGGTCGGCTCGCCGACTTCACCAACACGGTGGTGATTATGACCTCCAACCTGGGCGCCGAGTCGTTTCGCGGGGGAGGTTTTGGCTTTCAGACGGGAGACGCCCACGAAAGATCGATCGCGGCGGGTCAGCACTTTCAGCGCGAAGTGCAAAGATTTCTGCGTCCCGAATTGTTCAACCGCATCGATCAGATTGTGCCGTTCGCCCCCTTGTCGCGCGACTCCATTCGCGAAATCGGCCGGCGCGAGATCACGAAGCTGACGGGGCGGATTGGCCTGAAATCACGGCAGGTTCGGTTTGACGTCACGCCCGAGGCGCTCGACCGCCTGACCGAAAACGGCTACGACCCGCGTTATGGGGCTCGACCGTTGAAACGGGAAATCGAACGACGACTCACCGCGGTACTGGCCGAGCGATTGTGCCGCAGCACGGGTAACGATCCGCTCGAATGCCGGGTCGATGTTGTGGCTCGCGAGCTGTCGGTGACGGTCCATGCGGTTTCGACCAAGGGGGGATCTCCAGGCTCGGCCGGGGTCGCTGTTCGGGATGTATTGTTGCAGGTGAGTCAACTCCGCCGGCGCGTGCAGCGGCTCGAGACGAGTGGTGCGGTGTTGCGACTGCGGAACGAAGTGGAGATGGCCCGGCTCGCCAAAGCGGCTCGGGAGCGCCGCGCGAAACGCCGGGGGATCACGTTGAAATTCCAGTTCGGAAAAGAGGAACAGAAACTCATCGCCATCGAACGATTGATTGGCGATGTCGACGCACTCTCGCGGGACGTTGTGGGAATGGAACAGACGTGGCTTGATGCCTGGTACGCCGGTGAGAGGCTGGATCCCGCTGAGCTGTCGGCTTGGCACGCCTTGTGTCACGACCAGATGGTCCAGGTCTTACGCCGCGTGCTGCGTGTGCGGGACGAGCAGCCGGGGATCGTCACCCTCTATCTGTTTTCCGCGGACCGTGAATTCCTATCCACCCTGGCGGAAGCGTACCTGGAGATCGCGCGGGACGGCGGGGCGCGCCCTGGTTTGTTCTGGTTGCAGCGACCCGATCCGCGTCACTCGCCAGCGAAACCCCCTGAACTTCCGGACGACACTCCAGCGACAGTTCCCCGGCCGGCGGCGCAGCTCACAGCGGCGCTCGCGACGGGAGAAGCCCCTCCCGCGCGACTCTTGCTGGAGGCATGGAACAAGACTCCCGACGAATTCCTGCCGGTCGAGGAGTCGGCCGTGGGGGCGGCACTCGCCGTATCCAGCGCCGACGCAATCAGTCTGCTCGGTAACGAAGCGGGCAGACATGTGCTGATCGACTGCAATAATCGGCGGTACGAGTGCGTGGTCGAAGTCTCGTCGGGTCTGCTCAGCGAGTATCATCCTCCCGACAATGTCGGGCGGGAGGGTTCATTCGCGCAGGTGGAGAACCGCCGAAAGTATGATCTGTACGAAGGAGCGTGCCACGACGCGCGACTGACGGCGGAACTTGAGATGTCAGCCAGCACGTTCATTGAAACGGTCCGCCGGGCCGCCGAATTGGCACTCACCGAAAACGCACTGGAGCTGCTCGACTGATGCTGCTCAACATCCCCGTCTACATCGAAGTCAAGAAAGAGCGCGGCGGCGCGGTGCATCATTGCCAGCCGCTGTTCGTGTCGAACGTCACCGCCACCGACTCGCACCTGGGACTGGCGATGAGCAAGCTCACCAGCCGGCTGCATCAGTTGCTCAGCAATTTGGGCGCGTCCGACCGGCACGACCTCCTGGCCCAGTGCAGCTTCTCGCCCGATCTCAAAACGCACGTGCTGTCGCTCGCGCTCGAATTGCGCAGCGATCTGGTTCGTGTGAAGCTGTTGTTCGTCACGTTTCAGGCGGTGGGGCGAATTGTCGCCCTGTGCCCTGCGATTCCCGAACTCTGCTTTGAACTGCGTACGTTGCAGGATTTGGAGTCGCGGGCGACGCACGTTTTCACCCGGCACTTCCGCAAGCAGGAAAAAGCCGGCTCCCTGGAATCAGTCGCTCCGGTGTTGCGCCGGCTGTCGCTTTCAGGGCAGGCGTGGGTGACCGCTGTTGAGATCGACGTGAAGACCCGGCACGTCCCTCGTGAAAAGATCGAGCGAAAACTTGCCGCCCTGTTCGACGACACCAAAGTCGACGGCGCGACCGAATTGCAACGTGTGGGACGCTGTCTCGATTACCTCTACCCGGGAGAACTCCACGAAGCACTGGGGCGCGACTCGGAAGTCGAATTGCTCGACCGGCTGCTACGCGAGGAAGACAATCGCCCGGTCGTGCTGGTGGGACCACGCCTGGTCGGGAAAAGCGCGATCCTGCATCAGTGCGTCCGTCGGCGTGTCGAACGACGGGGAAAACCGTACGTGAGCCGCAAGTGCGTCTGGCAGGTGTCGCCGCAACGGTTGATCAGCGGCATGATGTACGTTGGCCAGTGGGAAGGTCGCGTCCAGGCGATTCTCAAAGAAGTCCGCAAACGCAAACATGTCCTCTATATCGACGATCTGCTGGGGTTGTATCACGTTGGACAAAGCCGGGACGCGAACCTCTCGATTGCCGACATGGTGAAACCTTCGGTTCTGCGGCGGGAAGTGCGACTGCTCGCCGAACTGACCACCGAAGCGTGGCAACTCCTTCAGGAAAAGGATCGCGGACTCGCGGACCAGTTCCACGTGATTCGCATCGCGGCGATGGGAGAATCCGAGACTCGCCGGGTGATGTTGCAGGTGCAGCGACGCCTGGAGTCGACCCACCGCTGCGAGTTCTCCCTCGACGCGCTTCCGGTCATTCTGCGATTGCATGAGGCGTATATTCGCGACGCGGCGTTTCCTGGGAAATCGGCGGCGTTTTCGCGGCAGTTGGCGCACCGTCGCGAGAAGTTGCCGATCTCGCGGGACGACGTGGAAGAGGAGTTCCACCGGAAAACCGGGTTGGCGCTCGACCTGCTTGACGGTCGCCGCAAGCTGGAACGGGACGAAGTCATCTCCCGATTGCGGACCAGTCTGGTCGGGCAGTCCGAGGCGGTTTCGGCCGCCGCCGATGTCGTCCTGACAACCAAATCGCGACTGTCGGATCCGCGCCGGCCGATCGCGACGCTGCTCTTCCTGGGGCCGACGGGGGTCGGCAAGACCCAGTGCGCCAAGGCGCTGGCGGAGACGCTGTTCACCGACCCCGCCCGCCTGCTGCGATTTGACATGAACGAATTCTCAGCCCCCTGGTCAGCGGCGCAACTCGCGGGGACCGCGGGGGAGCCGGATGGACTGTTGGCGGGGGCGGTGCGGCGGCAACCGTTCTCGGTGGTGCTGCTCGACGAAATCGAAAAGGCGCATCCCAACGTCTTCGACCTGTTGCTACAGGTGACCGGTGAAGGCCGGCTGACCGACGCGCTGGGTCGGACCGCCGACTTCACCAACACGGTCATTGTGATGACGTCGAACCTGGGAGCCGACTCGGCCGCCGGCCGAATTGGCCTCGCCGAAGGAGACGACTGGCGTCAGCGGGCGTATCACAAGGCGGCGGAAGCGTACTTTCGTCCCGAGTTCTTCAATCGAATCGACCGCATCGTGCCGTTCACTCCGTTGTCGCGTCCACAGATGCGGGAGGTCGCTGACCTCGTGTTGCGGCGGATCTTCGAGCGTGACGGACTGGTACGCCGGCGGGTGGCGCTGTCGGTTGAACCGCTGGCGATGGAACGCATTGTCGACGCCGGATACCACCCCAAGTTTGGCGCCCGGGCGCTGCAGCGGGCGATCGAAAGCCAACTCGTGCAGCCAGTCGCGGCCCGGCTCGCCGAAGCGCGTCCCGATCTCCCATCGGTGATCACCGTGTATCCCCAACCGGGCGGAGTGGCGACGCGGGTTGTCCCATTGGAGGGAGTCGCACCGGTTCCCTTTCCGTTTGGCTGGACCGCCGACGACCCGGAACTTGAGTGGCCCCAGATCGAACAGGTGATTGCCCGGGTCAAAGAGCGGTGCGATCAGTCGCGAGTCAGCGGGGTGGTGAGCGGCACCGTGTCTGTCGAGCAGTTGCACTATTTCGCGGTCCGGGAACAGTTGATGAAAGTGCAGGAGCTGCGCGAGCAGGTGCTGGATCAGCGAAAGTCGCGAATGGGAAAGGGGACCGCGGTTGGCGGAGCGCGCGTACCCGGCCCTGTCACAACCAAGGCGGTCATCAATTATGCTAAAGCCAATGCGGTCACGGTGGGCAACTATCGCAATTTGAACGCGGCCCGCGATATTCACGACTATCTGAATGAAGTCGCGAACTCCGCCCCGCGACCGGCGGCGGCGGCGCGACTGGCGCAGGAACTCTGTCTGGAGACCGCCTGGCTCGCGACGTTGCAGAGTGCCCAGGAATTGCCGATTCGCGCGTTGGTGATCGTCCGCAGTCTCGTGTACTCGGGGCGTTTCGCCGAGTTGCTTTGCGTCCGATTGGGCGAATTGTTTGAATTGTTGGGTTTCGACGTGGAGCGACTTCTGGCAGGCCGCCCGGATCGCCCCAGTGCGCTGCTGATCAGCGGTGTCGGGGTGTGGCCCCTAGTCTCATTGGAACACGGAATCCATGTCATGCTGCGTCCACAGGAGAATCTGTTTCCCTTCCAGGTGACGGTACGGGTTGCGGACGAAACGCCCTTCCCGAATCAGGTTGAACAGTTCCTGAAACGACGAGCGGACTGGCTCGCGGGAGTGGCGACCGGTCGGGCGACCATCGCGGAAGATCCCGATCCTCCGGGACGACTGTTGCGGGTTTACAACGAACTGGGAGCGACACTCGATCTGCGGACTGGACAATCGACGCCGGGATTTCCCTCGCGCGAAGAACATCGCCGACTGCTACTGTCGGCACTGGAGGTGTCGACATTATGACACATCGCATCCCGGTGATTGTGTGGCAAACGCCCACGGGAACCTTTACCGCCACAACGCTCGACGGTCCCCGCGCATCGGCGGTCGACGTCACGCCGGCCGACGCGCTGGCGCAACTGAAGGCGTACCTTGTCTGGCTCTTTCGACAGCACGAAGGGGAACCCGCCGACCTGCGTGAGCCCGAGCTGCGCGACTACAAGATTCGAATCCGTCCCGAATACCGCACGGGGAACGACAATGTCTTTCCGGTCGGGGAAACGGTGCAGATCCATGTGACCGCGGTCCTGGGAAAACGCCGCGATGGTTCGGGGGTCTGTATTTTTCCCACTCTGGGACACCGCTTCACCTATCAGCCAACCGACCCGCTGAATGAACTTGTCAACGACGCCATCGCTCAATCCCTGGGGCGTTGCACACCGCAGGAACTGGTGCTGCGACTGGCACCGCCCCAAATCAGCCTGTCGGCGATTCACCTGCAAGACCGCCGGTCGCGTTCGAACGACGAGGAATTCGCGCCACCCGTTCTCACACGGGTCGCCGACCGGCTGGGCCAGCGAAATCGCTGGCTGCGCTCACCACGCGGCATCGGACGCGAGCCTCTGGTGCGTTCACTGGCCGACCGGCTGACGACCGGCCGGGCGAGCCTCTTGATCTTGGGGGAATCGGGGGTTGGGAAGTCGACCGTCATCACCGAAGCGGCATTGCTGTTGCGGCGGGATCTCAAACGCGATTCCGAGACGCCACCCCCGGTGTTGTGGCAGACAAACGCCCGGCGGCTGATCGCGGGAATGATGTACCTGGGGCAGTGGCAGGAACGGGTCGAACAGGTGATCGCGGCACTCGCCGACAGCGCCGCCGTGTTGTGCGTCGAGAATCTGCTCGACCTGGTGCGGACCGGTGACGAGCAGCCCGCCGCCAGTGTCGCCGCGTTTCTGATCCCCTATCTGGAGCGGGGCGAATTGCGACTGGTCGCCGAGGTGACGCCGCGCGAACTCGACGCCTGCCGTCGCCTGCTGCCGGGATTGGCCGACCTCTTTGAAGTCGTTCGCGTGCCGGATTTTTCCCCCACCGAGGCCCGGACGGTGCTGGATCAGATGCTGATCACCGGAGCCCGCCAATATCATCTGGAGGCCGAAGCGGGACTGTCGGAACTGATCCAACGGCTGTTCCGGCGATTCGTTCCGTATGCGACGTTTCCCGGAAGAGTCGCGCAATTCACCCGGCGGTTGCTGCACGAGCGACGATCGGTGGGGGCCACCCATGTGAATGCCGCCGACGTTCTCGCTCAGTTTCGCCACGACACCGGGCTCCCCGACGTTCTGTTGCGCGACGACATCCCGTTGCCTCAGGGAGAGGTATTGAATCACTTCCAGACACAAATCCTCGGGCAGCCGGTAGCGTGTCAGGCCGCCGCGCATGTGGTGACAATGCTCAAGACCGGTCTCAACGATCCGCGTCGGCCGCTGGGAGTCTTGCTGTTCTGCGGCCCGACCGGTGTCGGAAAGACGGAAATGGCCAAGGCGCTCGCCCGGTATCTGTTCGGCGAGCGCGACGCCCACGAGCGGCTGGTCCGCCTCGATATGAGCGAGTCCTCGGGTTTTGGGGCCGCCGAGCGGTTGGTTTCCAGCTCCAACGGCGAAGTGAGCGAGTTCATCCGCCGGATGCGCAGGCAGCCGTTCGCCGTCGTGCTGTTTGATGAGATCGAAAAGGCGGCACCAGAGGTTCACGACGCGCTGCTGGGGCTGCTGGATGAAGGGCGACTGACAGATCGATTCGGGCGGACGACGTGGTTTCGAAGCACTGTGATTCTGTTGACATCGAATCTGGGCTCAGATTCTTCTGGTCAGGTCGGATTCGCAGACAACATCGCAACGCCCAATATGCGTCATGAGGTGGCCGTGCGGGAGTTCTTTCGTCCGGAATTCTTCAATCGTCTGGATGGAGTTGTCACATTCGATGCGTTGACTCGTGCGGCAATTCTCGAAATCACGGAGAAGTGGACAGCCGATGTGGTCGCACACCTGGCACGGGTAGGGTGCGATCTGCGTTATGGAGCGCGACCGTTACAGCGCGCGGTGGAACGGCAGGTTGTGGCGGTTGTCGCCGAGTGGCGGCTGGAGCATCCGCAGGTGGCCAACTCGCAAATCGTCCTGGAACTGCGAAACGGCGCGGTCGTCGTGCAAGAAGCCGCCGCACCGTAGCGTGGATTTCAATCCACGTAACCACGTGCCAAAATCAGTCGGGTGGCTCCGGAACCGGCGCGTCGTCCAATGGTTTTCGACGGGCGGCGCGCGGCGGAGCGGGCGATGGGGTACTTTTTTCGGTCGGTTCGGCAGGAGAAGGGACGCGTTTTCTCGCGGCGTTGGAGACTTGGTGTGGTTCAAGAAACCGACCGGCGGGAGATGTTCCCTCGGTCAGTTCCATTGCAGTCTCGAAAAACTTCCGCGCCGGTTCAACGTCTTCGTTAAAGTAGAGTAAAACCCCCAGCAGGAACAACCGATCGGGGTCACGAATGTCCTGCCGAACCCAACCCGAAGCACGCCCCAGCAACGTCACCCGGGCGATTTCATTGTGGGGTCCGAACAGCTCTTCCAGCCCCGGTCCATGTTTTGGCCACTCGGGATCGAGATTCAGTCCCCGCTTCAAATGGACGACTCCCTGCGACAATTCACCCATCGCGGCGAGCGCGATCCCCATTCGTAATCGCGGTTCAGAAAGATCTGGTGCCGCTTGTGCCGCCTGGCGGTACTTGCCAACGGCCGGCAGATACTCGGCCCGACGCAGCAGGTCATCCCCCTGGGCTTGCAGCCGCAGACTCTTTCGGCGTTGTTCGACATTGGACCGCTTGAGAAACAGCGGTGGATTGTCCTGATCGGGTTGCTCGTCCACGGGCGCTGCGGCCGGGGCATTGCCGTTCGCCACCGGATTGTGCTTGGGTTCCGGAGCGACCTGCCCGTCCGCAGGCTGCCGGGCGTTTCGCAGTCGATCGGCAAGGCGCATGGGCACCGGTCCAATCACTGCGGGAGGATTCGGACCAAATCCGAAATCTTCCGCCGGCAGGTAGACCGGGTAACCTGTTGTGTATCCATAACCCCAGTTCGGCGCATACGGAACAAACGGGCCGTGATACATCGTGAAGCTGCCCGAGGGGCCGCTCAACGAAAACCCGCCGTATTCACGGCTTGGAACGGAACCAAGGCCCATCGTCGAATAGCCGTTGACCGAATAGCCAGGATGGCCATTACCCGACACTCGGCCGTACCGGAAGATCGGATCGCCCGCGACCGCAGGGACGGACGCCGTCACCGACAGCGCGAACCACAGCACAATTCGACGCATGGCAATCCTTCCGATCGGCTTCCCTCGCAGTCTCCAGCGGGGCAACGGGTCACCCCCGGCTTCACGCCAGTTCGGGGAGCGCCTTGTACTTGTTTTGATCAATCAGGAATTGCGGACGCCCTTGCAGGTCGCGCAGCGTCAGGTGATCGACGTTGATCCCCAGGTTGCGATACAGCGTCGCGAACACTTCCTGGAAATGAACGGGCCGGTCGCTGGCGAACTCGCCGAGCCGATTGGTGGCACCAATCACCTGCCCCGCCTTGATTCCCCCACCCGCGAGAAGAGCGCACGAGACCTGCGGCCAGTGATCGCGGCCGCCGTCCTTATTCACTTTGGGCGTGCGCCCGAACTCACCCCAACAGACGACACTGATGTCGTCAAGCATGCCGCGTTCTTCCAAATCCTGGACCAGCGCGACCAGTCCCTGATCGAGAAGGGGCATGTCTTCACGCCCCTGCTTGAAGTTCGCGCCGTGCCAATCCCAGCGACTGAACGCCAGGGTGACACACCGCGCTCCGGCCGAGATCAGCCGGCGGGCGACCAGGAAGTTGTCGATCAGTCGGGGACCGCCATCGTCCCGCAATTGATTCACACCGCGACCATACCGGTCACGCAGTTTCTGGTCCTCCAAATCAAGGTTCAGCGCCTCGGCAAGCCTGCTTGACGTGAGTACACCGAATGCCTGCTGGGTAAAGGCGTCCGTTCCAGCATACTGGCCCGAGGAATCGCATTCTTTGCGGAAGCGGTCGAGTGCAGACAACACCGTCCGGCGATCTCCCAAGCGGTCGAGGGTGACACCGTTCAGGATGAGGTCGTCTTTTCCCTCGGCATTGGGGGTGAATGGGGCGTGCGCCACCCCCAGGAACCCGGGGACTCCATTGTCGGCCCAGGGCATGTGTCCCATTCGGGGCGACAGCCCGATAAACGGGGGCATCGCTGGTTCGACGGGACCGTACACCTTGGAGAGGACCGATCCCATGGAGGGGAAGCCACCCCCCGGTTGCCGGTCGCGTTTGTTCCAGCCGGTCAGACACTGGTACGCGTAGTGATCTC
>JAPLOC010000082.1 GCA_026692825.1 Planctomycetota bacterium
ATCTCCAACGGCAGACCCGGCCCTCCGGTCTGGAGGGCGAGTTTCCCGGAGACCGCCACCAGCGCGTCGCGGAGCGCCTCGGCGTCGAGTCGCCGACGATTCATCCGCCACAACCAGCGATTCTCGGCGTCGATCGCCTCGTTCGCGGAATTTGGAACACTGCTTTGTCGATAGGTCCGCGACAACACCAACTCACGCAGGAACCGCTTCTGTGACCAGCCGACCTCCACAAACCGGTTCGCCAACCAGTCCAGCAGTTCGGGATGAGAGGGGGTTTCACCACGGACTCCAAAGTAATCCACCGACCGCACCAGCCCCTCGCCAAACAGCTTTTGCCAGATCCGATTGACCGCCACGCGGGCTGTCAGCGGATTTTTTGGACTGCTGATCCAGTCGGCCAGTTCCTTGCGGCCGCTCTGGTATGCGGGAATCGACAGCTCGGAGCCATTCCGCAAAACTGCGGGAAATCCCCGGGGAATCTCCTCGCCCAATGCGTGGGCGTTGCCGCGGATTGTGATTCGCATATCTCGCAATTGCGGCTCTTCCCGCACGGCGAACGCCCGCGGAGTCTGCGGTGCGAAGAACTCAGCGTGAACGATGCGGGCGTCGAGGTTTCGAATCGTTCCCTCGAGCTGCTGCTTCTCTTTTTCGAGCGCGGCGCGAGTCGCTTCGTCAACAGCAGTAGCGGCATTCGGTGCCAGTGCCGACTGAATCTCGGCAACCCGTTTCCGAGCCTGCTCCTGCTCGCGTTTCATTCCCGTGACCAGGGTTTGATGAGCGACCAGTCGCCGCGCCCGATCCGTCTTTTCATCGGCAGTCTCTGGAAGATCGACGACCACGGGAAAACTCCAGACCCCCCAGATGGCTCGTTCGACCGTTTGCGTGGAGAAGAGAATTCCCGCCAGTGCGTAGTAGTCGCGCTGCGAGATGGGATCGAATTTGTGGTCATGACAGCGGGCGCAAGCGAGTGTCATCCCCAGCATCGCTTTGCCAATCTTGTCGATCTGCTGGTCCACGACGTCGACCCGCAGTTTCGCCTTGTCGGCCTCAACCACACTCAAGTCCCCCAGCACGAGAAAACCGGTCGCGACAATTTGGGTGGCCCGTTCCTCGGGAGAATTCGCAGGCAGTAGATCGCCCGCGATCTGTTCCCGTAGAAATCGATCGTAGGGCAGATCACGATTCAGTGATTGAATCACGTAGTCGCGATACCTCCAGGCATGCTCGGCGAACATGTTGTTCGACGTTCCAATCTGGTCGGCGTAGCCCACCAGATCCAGCCAATGCCTTGCCCAGCGTTCTCCGTATCCACGCGACGACAACAGCCGATCCACAACGGCCTCGTGGGCCATGGGTGATTGATCTGCGAGAAACGCGGCGAGTTCCTCGGGAGTGGGGGGCAAGCCGACCAGATCGAACGAAACCCGCCTCAGCCAAGTCGCGCGGTCGGCGTCGGCCGACGGGACAAGCTGGTGCGACTCCTGAGCGGCCAACACAAACCGATCGAGCGGACCCGTTGGCCAATCGGCCTTTTGAACCGCCGGTGGTTCCGTAATCGTGACCGGCCGAAACGCCCAGTGGTCGGTCCCCGGCTTGACTGCTGTGGCCGGCGGATCCGCGGAGATCTGGCGTGGATCAACGGCACCTCCCTTGACCCACAACTCCAGGGTCGCGAGTTCATCGGGGGGAAGTTTGCCCGTGGGAGGCATTTTGAGTTCGCCATAGCGAACCGCCTGAATGACCAGACTTTCGTCGGGCTTGCCGGGGACAATCGCAGGGCCGGTGTCGCCGCCCCGTTCCCAGCCCGAGCGGCTGTCGAGCATCAGCCCCCCCTTTGACTTGCCCGTCGCGTGGCTATGACATTCCAGACAACGGGTTCGCAGGATGGGAACGACGCGCGTTGTGAAAAACGCCTCGGACGCCGGATCCAAACTGACCGGTTCGTCGGCAAACGAAGTCCCGACGCCGATCAGGAACGGCAACGCCGCCACGAGCGGAATCAGGCGAATGAAACGGTTGGCAGCACCCATGAAAACAGACCCGCGCAAGGTGGCTTTCCCACAGGAAAACAGGATGCGCCCGGCGACGCGTCGGCGTTCGACCAGCTTGCGCACCACACAGCATCGATTCTACTGGCGCGGCTCGGGCGGGGACAAGCTGTGGAGTTTCCAGGAAAACGCAATCCACATGACGCGTAATCACGACTCGCCGGGATACTTATTGATCTGCCGACCTGGTACACGTATACTTTTTGAGAAGTGACACGTGTCGATGGAGAATGGAATGAAGAAGTTGACGTTGAGCGCGCGAGAATCGACGATTGAGACAGCGAAGCGACTCGCCGCCGAGAACGGCACGACCGTGTCCGCGATGTTCGAACGGATGATTTTGTTGCTCGACTCGAAACAGAAGGGCCGTAAAGCGGAAATTGGGCCGGCGACGCGAAACGCGTCGGGACTGATCCGGCTTGTCGGCGACACGAATGGGCGCGACGTGTTGGAAGAAGCACTTCTCGAAAAATACAACCCGGCACAATGAGAATCTTTTTCGACACCAACATCCTGCTTGATGTTCTGGCGAAACGCGAGCCATTTTACGACGAATCGGCTGCCATATGGACGCTGGCGGAGCGGGGCATGGTCGTGGGGTTGATATCCGCCGTGAGTTTGACCAACGTCTTTTACATCGTCAGAAAACTCGAGTCGAGTGTCGTCGCGATGAAAGCGCTCCGCCAAATGCGACACGTCTTCTCAATCTCGCCATGTGACGAAAAAGTGATCGACAGTGCGTTGCAACTGAATACTTTGAAGACGCTGTTCAGCTCGTGACAGCCGTGCGTGCGCGAGCGAACTGCCTCGTCACGCGAAATCCGCGGCATTTTTCGGATGCCACACTGCCGATTTTGATGCCAAGTGAGTTTTTGGCTCAATGGGACCTCAAACACCCGGCGACGTGACAGATCGCTCCGAATTGGCGGCCACTTTTTGGGACGACGATTGGTTCCTGGAATTCCTGACCCGGTTAGGCAATCCGGTTGTCCGCCGCCTTCAAAAATGACTCGGACGGGAGTCGGCGGCATCCATGCGCCGAGCGGTTCAGGCTCGAGCACAGTGAGGGATGAAGACAGACTTTGATTCGTCTCTGCCTATGGTGTCGCCGGCGTTCCACAACGCGGCGGAGCCTCACGTGAGGCGAAACGGTCAGTGGTTGGTCATTTTGCAGACAATACTCAGCAAAACGCAACGTTCGCCTCGAGCCGGGGGTTCAAATCTCCGGCAGTGCGTCCATGTCGGACGAAAGACGCCCGTTCTCCACGAGAAACGCATACTCTCGCAGGTACGCCTCTCCCTCGCCCGAAAGAATCCGCTCCCAGCGGCATCGGCTCTCTGCTAAGCCCTTTGTCTTCGTCGAAAGGGCAAGCAGGTCTAGACGCGATCGCCACCACTCCCGGATCAACGTCAAAGTCCAGTGATCATCGCCGTCAGCACCATAACCGACAAAGCACTCACAAATCGCGGCGCTGATGATGTCCTGAAGTTCGTCCGCACCCCGGGGTTGCATAAACACAAATTCCTGTCCCAATGGATCCAACAGGACATTGTGTGGCGCTTCCGCTATCCCCGTTTCACAGGTGTCCGTTTCGGCTCCATAAAACGGTCCGGGAATGTTGAGCGGATTCCGTTTGCTGAATGCGGACCGGAAGAACTGACTGGCCAAGGCCGCGGCGGGCATCCATCCAGATTCCACTTCTGCGACGGTTTTCAAATTCCGTACCTGGATGCGAGTCATGTGCTGGTACGGGTACAATGGCTCCTGCAGACGGACGACAAACTCTCGAATCTGAATTGGCTGCGTCATCGATTGTTCATTCGTGTTCGGTCGATTGCTCCGACTGCCGCGTCGATTAGGAGCCTTTCTCTCACCGAAGCCTAAAACACCGGCTGAGCGAAAGTCTGCAATTCCTTCAGGCTCGCCGAGTCGACCTCTTTGTGCAGGCTGTTGCCGTGCGAGTCCATCGTGCAGATCGTGGCGAAGCCGTTCACCCGCAACTGCCACATCGCCTCGGGAATGCCGAACTCTTCGAGCCAATGGACGCCGTCGACCGATTTCACGCACTCCGAATAGAACTGAGCCGCTCCCCCGATCGCGTTGAGATAGACTGCGCCATGCTCCTTCAGGCCGGCGAGAGTCTTCGCCCCCATTCCCCCCTTTCCAATCACCGCCCGGATGCCGAACTTGCCAATCACGTCGGCCTGGAACGGCTCTTCGCGCGCAGAGGTGGTGGGGCCGGCGGCACCGCACTTCCACGAGCCGTCGGCATTTTTCATCATCACCGGTCCGCAGTGATACAGCACCGACCCCTTCAGGTCGATCGGGGCGTCGTGTTCCATCAGGTGGTGATGCACATTGTCGCGGCCCGTGTTGATCACACCGTTCACCACGACCACATCCCCCACCTTCACGCTACGGATCTTCTCTTCGGTGATCGGCGCTTCGAGAACCACCTCGCGTCCGGTCAATTGAAATCCCTGACCAACAGCGAGTTTCTTGATTTCATCCTGTTCACGATACAGCCAGCGGGAGATCTCACCCGACCCGGGATCGAGAACCACACCCAGCCGGCGGAACGCCCAGCATTCGTACGCGACGGAGACAAAAAACGACGCGGGGAGGCGGTTGATCACCCCCACTTTGCACCCCAGCAGCGTCACTTTGCCGCCGAAGCCCATGGTGCCAATCCCCAGTTTGTTCGCGTTCTCGACCACATATTTTTCGAGGTCGGCCAGCTCGGCGACCGGGTTCACGTCGTCGGCGTTGCGGAACAACTGCATCTTCGCGTGTTCATAACCGCTGGTCCGGTCACCACCGACACAAACCCCCAGGTAGCCGGCGGAACAGCCTTGTCCCTGCGCCTGATACACCGCGTGCATCAGGCATTTGCGGACCCCGTCGAGATCGCGATCGGCTCGCCCCAGTCCGGGCAGCTCCTGCGGCAGCGAGTATTGAATGTTCTTGTTCTCGCAGCCGCCTCCCTTGAGTACCAGCTTGATCTCGACTTCGTTCTTGCGGTGCTGGTGGAAGTGAACGACGGGGGTGCCGGGACCCAGGTTGTCGCCACTATTCTTGCCAGTGAGCGAGTCCACCGAGTTCGGTCGAAGTTTTCCCGCTTTCGTCGCTTTGGCGACCGCTTGTTTGATCTGTTCTTCGAGTTGTATCTGGTCGAATCCGACCGGCGTCTTCACGATGAAGGTCGGCATGCCGGTGTCCTGACAGATCGGTCGCTCGGTCTCACACGCCATATCGATGTTGAGGGCAATTGTCGCCAGCGCGAGCGAGGCGTTGGTGTTCGGTGTTTCGCGCGATTCGGCGTCCGCGATCAGCCGGCGAATGTCCGACGGGAGATTGGTCGAGGTTTGAACAATCAACTGATACAGACTGTCGGCGAATGACATGGTGCGCTGGTTTCTGAAATGAGTCGGTGAAGCGCCCGCCAGGCAATGTCCTGACGGCGAAGTGGTGGAAGTCGTCTGTTGCCGGTGACCGCGAGTCGCTCAATCGGCCTTTCGCGGCTTTCCCTTTTTGCCCCGTCCACCGTCGGCGTCGGGCGACGCGGTCACCCCCAGAGCCCGGTTGACCGCGTCCAGCAGTTGGTCCATCGCGAACGGCTTTCGCAGGTAATCGACAACACCCAGCATCTCGGCGTAGGCTTTGTGCCGGCCCCCTTCGTTCGCGGTGATCATGATCACCTTGGGAGGCTCCGCGAGGTTCTTGATGAACTCGAGGACCGGGAACCCTCCCATTTGGGGCATCATCATGTCGGTGATGACGAGCGCGGGCTTGAATTCGCCGATCAAACGCTGCCCTTCGCGACCGTTCCCGGCGACAGTGACCTGATAGCCGTTCGATTCGAGAACCGTACGGAGCGTCGACGAGATCTCGCGATCGTCGTCGATGATCAAAATGCGGGTGGGTTCGGACATGATTCCTGAAGGCGAACGACGGTCGCAAGGACGTTGCGGGTGGGGACGTATCGTACAATCGCCAACCGTGGAATCTCAAGCCGTCTCGCGGGACTGCGTCACTCAATGCAGCAGGTCGCGTAGCCGTGTGACAAAAACTTTCTGGTCGGGATGCAGCAGGGTTTCCGCCTCGATGAGCGAAACAAACTCGGCACGATCGACTCGCTGGTGCCGGGCCGGCGAAACAGACGATCCGTTTGCCGGTCTTTTTGTAGGTGGTATCTCCCAGGGGTACCAGATCCCCCGCGATCACCCCGGTCTCTTCGCGAGTCTCCCGCCGGGCGGCGTCGATATCGACTTCGCCGGGGTCGGGAACCCCTTTGGGGATACTCCAAGGTTTTCCCCGGTTGTAGTTTCCAGAGGGATGGACCAGCAGCACTTCCAGTCCAGATTCACCCTGCCGGTACAACAACGTTCCGCTGGAGAACTTCCGTGCCACACCCGACTCCCTGGAAAAATGGACTTATGTTTTTTACCAAGGCGAGCGGAGCGGCGTAAGCCCTCTGTCACGACGACGCCCGTATTGTCGCGACGACGCCCTTGTTGTCGCGACGACGCCCTTGTTGTCGCGACGACGCTCCTGCGGCGTCGCACCCGACGGCGCAGCCGGCGGCCAAGTCGGTAAACGTCACTCGTCGGTTGACTCCACCATC
>JAPLOC010000083.1:0-421 GCA_026692825.1 Planctomycetota bacterium
TGATGCGGTGTATCAAGACCGCGTCGGCCTTGCGGGCGTACCAGCCCGGTTCATCGACCATATGAAACGCGACCCGGGGAGGCGCGTCGGCGAGCGCGACGCCTCCGTCCCCCGACTCCCTTCCCGACTGACCTTGAGCTGGCCCCTCATCGTTTCGCGGCAGCGACAACACATCCGGTCCCAAGCCACCCGCGACCTGTACTGCCATGGCGTAGTAATCCGCTGGCAGTATTCCACGGTTCAGCGTGCGTTTGATCTCAAAGATCCACGCATGGTGGAAATCATGAAAAATGCCGGCGTCGACGCGCGTCCAATCGTGAATGGGCATTTCGAAATCCACCAGCGGTACTCTTCGAACAGTATCTCTTAGACCGATCGGGCGCGGTGCTGTCCCTTCAATCACGTCAAGTACCGCTGCATC
>JAPLOC010000083.1:476-5169 GCA_026692825.1 Planctomycetota bacterium
CTCGATGGTCTTTCAAGGCACGAAACAACAGATAGGCCTGTTCCACGGGGACATCCTGGTCGACTTCGCCGTGCAGAATCAACGTCGGGGTCTGGATCGACTCGACGTGCGTCAACGGAGAGAACTTTTGGAAGGAGCCTTCCCGTTCATACGGAGAGGCCCCGTAATGGATCGCGTCCCAGTCGGCGAGCGCGCTCCGTCCGTGAAAACTCAGCCAATGCGTGATTCCAGCGCCGACAATCGAAGCGCGGAACCGGTTCGTCTGCGTGATCGCCCAGGCCGCTGTGTATCCACCATACGACCAGCCCAGAATCCCCAAGCGGTCCGGGTCCGCGATTCCCCGTTCCACCAGCGCATCGATCCCCAGCAGCATGTCTTGCAGGTCTTTGCCCCCCATGTCGCCCTGGTTGCTTTCCGCGAATTTCAATCCCCAGCCAACCGAACCACGGTAGTTGGGTAAGAACACCGCGAAGCCGGCGTTCGCCAGCAACTGGTTCCAGCCGAACGACCCGTAGTAGCGATCCGCGCTCACACCCGTGGGGCCGCCATGCACATACATGACGAGCGGAACCTTGCTGCCGGGCTGGTAGTCCACGGGATAGATCAGCAACCCCTGCATCTCCCAGCCGTCGGCTCCCTGCCAGTGAACCACCTCGGTTTCACCGACCGCCAGCTCGGCCGCTTGCGAATTGAGGTCGGTCAATTGCTGCCAGTTGTTGTAGTCAGACACGTCGAAACTCGCATACGTCGCGAGCGTCCAGACTTCACGGGGATGGGTCGAGTCTTCAAAAATGACCGCAATGCGACCCGAGCGTGATCGTGTGAAACGGGGCCAATGCGGTTCGGCCACCACTCCCTGCTTCCAACATAACTGCCGCCGACTGGAACCGTCCGCCGCCAGTTCGTGAAATCCGATCCCCCCCTTGTCGTGGGCGACCGCCAGAACGGTTTTTCCATCATTCGACCATTCCATCCAGCCGGGACTCGATTCGAGATTCTCGGAGATGTTCAGCGGTGTCCCGCCATTCGCGTCGACCACAAACACGTCGCCCGCGACGCAACCCCGGTCACTCCAGTTGGACGAGATGAACCCGATACGTGTTCCGTCGGGCGACCACACGGGGAGTGCGCATTGGCGTTTGGTTTGAACCAGTGTCTGGGGGGTTCCTCCCAACGGAAATCGGACCAGCCGATTGGTGTACCAGGCCCATTCATAGGGAACGTCCGAGACAATGGCGGCGAGCGACTTCGAATCGGGACTCCAGGCGAATTCCCAGATTTGCAATCCCTCGGGCGAGACCACCTGAACGTCGCGCGTCTCGATATTCACGACGCACACCCGTACGTATTTCGGATTGCGTTCGAACTCAATGGCGTCGTCTTTCGCCTCCCGGCGGACCCGCTCGGCTGTCGTTTCAGATTCTTCCAGCAGGAAGGCGATCGATTGACCGTCAGGCGACCATTGCAGCGCATTGAGTCCGCGGGGAGTAGGAATGTCGCCGACAATATTGGTCAGTGCGCACGCCTCACCTCCGCTGCGAAACATTTGAAAGACTTGCCGTTGTCCCGTTTTGAGCCGATCGGACAGGAACGCGATCGAATACCCGTCGGGTGACCAGCGGGGATGCGAGTCAGTCGCAGGCCCCGAGGTCAACGGCCGGGATGAACCGCCGTTCGCGTAGGAACCCCAAATCGTCGACTTCGGCCACCGCGTGTCGAGCTTGAAGGAATCTCCCACGACGAACAGGACGATTTCGCCATCGGGCGAGATCTGCACATCTTCGAGAGTGCGAAACGAAACAACGTCTTCGGGAGTGAGCGGACGTCGGGGCTGTTGCGAGGTGGCAGGCATAGGGACGTGAGTGCGAGGTGATCGATCGACAGTGTGGAGCGATGCCAGGGATTGAAATCGTAGCAGATCCGGTTCCACGCGTCGGGTCGGGTCCAGGGAACGACAGCACTTGAGTGCCCATTCCCCCCCGGTTACGATCGGTTTCCGGGTTTGGCCCTCATGACAGAACGGGAATCGGCGTGTTGACACTCCGCTACGAATTGCAGGAGCAGTTGTGGGCGAACGCCCAGGGAACCGCCTACCGCGCGGTCGACCAAAAAACAAATACGCCCGTGGAGTTGCGATTTCCCCGGACTGATGACGAGTTGCTGTGGCCCGCTGTGTTGCGCCGTTTGAGAATGGCCCGCCTGGTCGAATCAGCATGCGCCCGGCGGCTGTTGACGCTGGAACTGGAGACCGCGCGTCCGTTTTATGTTGTTGCGCCCCCACCGCGATTCACCCTGGACGGCCTGTTTGATTTTCAGCATTCGATGCCCGTTGACGACACCGTGCGGGTCATCCACGCGGTCGCGGGGGCGCTGGTGTCGGCGCATCGGGTGGGACTTGGTCATGGGCGGTTGACCACCGGGAATCTCGGCTGGTCGGGACCGCTCGACGATGCGACGGCGTTTTGCGTTCTGGACTTCACGATCTGTCCGGACGATTTCCGGAATGACACGGCGGTCGACATTCTGCAACTGTTCGAGTTGTGGAGCGGGCTGATTGGAACGACCGGCGTGCCGCTGGAAAGAGTCCCTCCGGGAATGGATCGGCTCTATCAGCAAATGGGATCCGCCGATCCTTCCGACCGACCGTCGGCCGACACCATCCGTACCTATCTGGGAGACTGGCTGAAGCTCAATTCGACCATCATCCTCAACCCGGCGGCACAGCCGGGGACAGGCACCGCCACCCCGCCGGCAAAATCTCATTCGCCCGACGCTTTCAGTGAAACTCTTCCCGGTCCGGTCAGCTTCGCCGATTTGCAGTCGGAAAGTCCAGCGGAATCCTCGGGGAACGATCCCTCGGTCGCGGGGCACGGCATTGGTTCCACAACGACGGGCGATCTTCACTCGCAGCACACGTGGATTGGATCGAAAGAGCGATTGGAAGAGGAGTTTCCGGGGACGAAGGAACGCGACGGAAATTCCCGTCCGCACTTTGAAGTGGAGGCGTTTCCGCAACGCGAGGCCAGCAAATTTGGCTCCGCAGGGGAACCGACCACGCTGGGTCGTTTTCGCCTGCTGGAGAAGCTGGGTGAAGGGGGGATGGGGACGGTTTGGAAAGGTGAGGATCCGGTCGACGGGCGGATTGTCGCGATCAAGATTCTGCGCGCCGACCGGGCACGCGACGCGATGATGCTGAAGCGGTTCCATCGCGAGGCGCGGATGCTCGCCGAGGTGAACAACCCCTACGTCGCCACGTCGACGGGCGGAACCTGCTGGACTTCATTCGGGAACGGGGGCGGTTGTCGGAACGGGAGTCGGCTGCGATCACCGCCGACGTCGCCCGGGCTCTTCTGGAAGCTCACGAACGGGGGATCGTTCACCGCGATCTCAAACCCGAAAACATTCTCATCCGCCGGGATGAACCGGACGTCCCTCCTCCCGAATTTCCGCGGGTGAAGCTGACCGATTTCGGACTCGCCAGGCACGTGAACGAGACCGAATCGATGCTGCTGACGGCGGCCGGCGCGGTGCTGGGGACGCCACTCTATTTCTCTCCCGAACAATGTTCCGGTTCGGGTCATGTCGACGTGCGAGCCGACGTTTACTCGCTGGGGGCGACGCTGTTTCACACGCTGGTGGGACGACCGCCATTCGAATCAACATCGATCCTGGGACTCGTCAACAAGCACCTGAACGAACCCGCGCCACGTGTTCGTACCCAAGTCCCGGAACTCTCGGACGCCGTCGAAGAGATTGTCGCCAAATGCCTGCAAAAGAGTCCCGAATCGCGGTACGAGAACGCGTCGAGTCTGCTCGACGATCTCGACCGGCTGTTGCGTGGTGAACCGACCAGCATCGCCGCCCACCCCCAGATTCCAACCGCCGACGCGCGCCACGTCCTGGCTTACGATTTCACCTGGGAACTCAAGAGTTCGCCCGAGTCGTTGTGGCCGCACGTTTCCAACACCGAGCGACTCAACCGGGCGATCGGGCTGCCGGCGATCGATTACTCGGCCGAGCCGGAGTCGGTGGGAGGAGTGAAGCGGTTCGCCCAGTTTCGCAAGATGGGAATGAACATCGCCTGGCGCGAGCATCCATTCGAATGGATCGAAGGACGCCGACTGGGGGTCTTTCGAGAATTCCATCAGGGGCCTTGGAAATGGTTCACCAGTGTGGTGGAGATGATTCCCCGCACAGGAGGTGGGACGACGCTGACCCATCGCATTCGACTCCTCCCCGCCAACCTGGTGGGAAAAGTCGCCGCCCAGATTGAAGTCGGGTCGAAAACAAAAAAGGCGCTCGACAAGGTGTATCAGCGGATCGACACGGTACTTTCGGGGGGACTCGGGAGTCTCGCTGACCCATTCGAGGCGGCTCATGATTTGCCCGCCGAGGTGAACCGCAAGCTCGAAGAGCGATTGCAGCGGGTGATCGCCCGGGGGGCCGACCCGTTCGTCGTCGAGCGTCTGGGGGAGTTTCTGGCGGCCGCTCCCGCGCAGGAGTTGAGTCGCATCCGGCCGCTGGCGCTGGCCAATCGCCTCTCGCTCGACGAACGGCAGTTGCTCACCGCGTGTCTGATCGGCGCGCGTGAGGGACTGCTGACCATGCTGTGGGACATTGTCTGGCCGATCTGCCGAATTCCGTCGCAGGTGAAAGACTCGCTCAAGGCGATTCGCGAGCATGGAGAATGCGA
>JAPLOC010000084.1 GCA_026692825.1 Planctomycetota bacterium
CGAGGAGTCCCCAGGCGTTCGCGAAGCGCCTCGTGGGCACCGTACAGCCGTGCCGACCGTTCGAATTCGCCGCGCCCGAGTGACAAACCCGCGAAGCAATACGGTCCGACAAAATACCCGAATCCCACGAACCGGTTCTCTCTCATCGTCACCAACGCGTGTCGATAGAGCGACTCGGCTTCGTTCAAATTTCCTTCGCGCTGGCACAGCCGACCAAGAAAGTCCGAGATTTCCGCCACGGCGGCCGGGTTCTTCGCGGCACGGAACGCCTCACGGGCGGCGGACAAATGAGCCCGAGCTTCGGCGACTTCACCCGAGAGCGCCAGAGTTTCCCCCAGATTCAGCCGCGAACCGGCGACCGTCTTGGGGATCCCTTCTGAAATCTTGAGCGCCTCTTCCAGGCAAGTCCGGGCGGCGTCCAGATTCCCCACCAGGTTCAGGGCATTGCCGTAGTTGAACAGTGCGTTCCAGATCGGCAGCGGTGTGCCAATTTCCCGCCGGATTCGCAACGCCTCTTCAAACTGCCGGCACGCCAGTTCGTAGTCTCCCTGAATCAGATGCGCAGTGGCGGCGGCCAGCAGCCCCTGAGCGCGGACTTCTGTATCGCCCTGCGAGCTGGTGGCTGTGAGCGCCGCCGGCATGCGGGCCGCCATCTCCCGATAGAACCCCCGCTTATACCAGAAGACCCACAGCGAATTCACCAACTTCAACGCCGAACCCGCCGTCTCTGGCGTCGTGAGAGCGAAATCAAACGCTCCGCGCAGATTGTCGTGTTCGAGTTCGAATCGGTCAGCCCAGGTGGCCCCCTCCACTCCTTCCAACCGGGGAGCCCCGGTTTCCGCAAATTTGATCGGCCAGACTGGTCATCAGGTCCAGGATCTCGAACTCGTCAATTCCTCCGCCGGCACACACCTGCTCGACGGCGGCCAACGAAAATCCCCCCGCGAACACGCTCAGTCGGCTGAACAGCAACCGCTCGTTTTCACTGAGGAGATCGTAACTCCAGTCGATGAGCGCCCGCAGAGTCTGCTGCCGGGGAAGCAGGGTTTTGCTCCCCCCGGTCAAAATCCGAAAGCAATCGTCGAGCCGTCGTTCGAGGTCTTCCAGCGTCAGCGAGCGGGTACGGGCCGCCGCCAATTCCAGCGCCAGGGGAATTCCATCCAGCCGTCGGCAGATCCGCGCGGCGACTGCGGCGTTCGCGTCGGTGAGTTCGAATCGGCTTCCCGCTGACTTCGCCCGGTCGACAAACAGCGCGACCGCCTCGTACCCCAGGGCGCTGGCCGCCGTTGCGGGGGGCGCACCGGTCGGTAAGGAAAGTGATGGAATCTGAAACGTCGCTTCGCCTGGAACTCCCAGCCGTTCGCGGCTGCTCGCCAGAATCTTGACGGCCGGACACCGCTTGAGCAGCAGGTTGGCCACCGTCGCGCACGCCGCCACAACGTGTTCACAGTTGTCGAGAACAATCAACAACCGCTTGCCGCCCAGTTGTTCCGCGAGTGTCTCCTGAATGGGACGTCCACCCGCCTCACGGATACCGAGCACCGACGCGATGGTCTGCGGAACCAGTGCTGGATCGGCCAGCGGGGCGAGTTCCACCATCCAGACACCGTCGCCATACTGGTCGAGTTCCTCCGTCGCCACCTGAAGCGACAAGCGGGTCTTGCCCGCTCCCCCCGGCCCAACCAGCGTCACCAGCCGGTTCTGACCGAGGAGTTTGCGGACCTCACCCCGTTCCCGCTCACGCCCGATGAAACTCGTCAACTGGGGCGGAATGTTGTTCAGCGGAGTGACGACCGATGTCGCGACGGCAACTCCCTGGGGGGATTCCGCCCGGTACAGCGCCTCGTGAATCTCAAGTGCCGACTTCGGACGATCGGCTGGTTCGAACGCCAGACAACGCTCGATTAGCTCACGAACCGCCGGTTCAAGATCGGGAGACAACCGCCCTTCGACCGAAAACGTGGTCCGCCGCAACTTCAGGAGTTCTTCGCCGGTATTCGCGCGAAACACCCGCTTGCCTGTGAACGCGTCGTGGATCACCAGACCGAGGGAGTAGAGATCGCTCCGTTCGTTGATCCCCTGCCCCAGCACCTGTTCAGGAGACATATAGGGCAACGTGCCAACGGAGGAACGCTGTTTCAGTGCCTGTTCGCTGGGAAGGGCAAGTCCGAAGTCGGTGATGACGACTCGTCCCTGCGAATCGATCAGGATATTGCCCGGCTTCAGGTCGCGATGCAACACGCCTCGCGCATGGGCGGCGGCGACCCCCGCCGCAACCTGTCGACAGACTTCAAAGGCCATTTCGCGGGGCAGGCTGCCAATGCGGCGCAATAACACCGCAAGATCTTCCCCTTCTATGATCTCCATCGACAGGAAGTGATCCCCCGCCCACTCGCCAATGTCGTGAACCCGGCAGACGTTGGGATGGGTGACGCGTCGAGCCAGCCGGGCTTCGTGCCGAATCCGCTGGATGGCGGCCGCGTCGACCGTCGTCGCTTGAGGGAGAAATTTGAGAGCCACCGGCTGATCGAGCGTCAGGTCGTCGGCCCGGTACACCTCACCCATTCCCCCGCGCCCCAAGAGGGAAACAATACGGTAGCGATTGGCAAAAAGTGTTCCCGGCAAGAATCGCCCATGTTCCGCGTTGGAGAGCGGGGCCGAAAACTGATCGGTCGGGCGGGTCTCCGCCTTAGGGGAAATCTCAACCGAAGCGCTGAACGCATCGCTGATAATGGTCTGTTCAACCATTTCGACGGAAAACGAAGTGGCTGACTTTGATTCTGGCGTTGGCGAACCAGATTGGATCGACGGAGGAGATTCTTCCGGTGGAATGGGTGACATAAAGGCTCGCCAGGTGGAGTGTCGTCTGGTACGACACGGCCCACCAAACTGGCGGACAACAGGGACGTTGGGAGGTGGGGGGGCGTGCGGTGAAAACACACGTCCCGCTAGTATACGGAAGCGGGAATAGGATGGACACCCGTACTTTTTGAAACTTTTGGTTATCTGGTAGTTCTTCGGCGGAAACGTTGAGGACACGAAACCGGCGTTACAACCATTCCCATTCTCGGAAATGTCGCGATGTGCGGTATCGGCGATCGCGGGGAGTTCACCTACAATCGCCAGTCCTCAGGGCGTAACGACTTCATCGAACCGAAGAAAGTGCCTTCGATTGCCCCCCGAATGGGACCAGGGCGAACTGACCCGTGATGTCAACGGTTCTGCCGGAGTTTCCGTTTCCCTCATTCGTCCATTGAACTCATGACCACTGTGGTGCGATCTTGGCGTCCCCTGTTTTGGACGATCCCGCTGGCCGCCGTGGTGATTTTGTCCGCCGTGGGTTGGAAGCTGTCGCGACAGTATGATCCGCCGGCAGCCCCCGAACGGGCGTACATCCGGCAGGCTCCTGTTTTTCAGCTTCACGATGAATCGATGAAACTGCTGCGATTGCAGCGGTACATCGGTCGGCAGAAGATCTTGGTCGCCTTCCTGGATGCCAGCGAAGGGGTCGATCATTCGCTCGTCGCGCAGGGAATTCGCGAGAATTGGGCCGACTTCGAACGGACGGGTGGAGTTGTGATTGGAATCACTGCGGTGCGTCCAGTGGAGAATCGAGGCGCGATCGAGCGTGGCGGAGCGTTTCCGTTCGTCTTGCTGTCCGATCTGAACCAGTTGGAAGTCCACCGCCAATGGGGGGCCTGCGACGAGAAGACCGATTTGCCCCGCGAAGGAGTCGTGATCGTCGATCGGGCGGGATGGATTCGCTTTATTCACTTCGCACCCGACTCCCTGGGGACTCCCGCGCAGTGGGCCAAGGAATTCGCACAGGTTCGTTGAACGCCGCGCGCCGCTGGAATACACCATGACCAATTCTCCGCTGGAAACCAGTCCCGAACTCTCCAACACGCGTCGATCGCCGCGCGGGCGCTGGCTGGTTGTGGGATTGCTGCTGTTTGGGTCCCTGGCGACTGCGGGAATCTCCCTGTACTGGAGCGTTCGACTGGGGCCATACGCTCCCTATCGCCGGGCATTGAAGACCGCGTTCCCTGATGGGACGCCGATTGTCGAAGGGGGCAACCTGCCCGGCGAACCGCGACTGTTGCGCGTGGTTTTGAAGGTCGCGTTTTCCCCGACGGCGGAAGACGAACGGGTGCTGGAAACGGCCAACCAGGTCCATCGCATCGTCCGGGAACTGGACGAACCACCGCAATTTGACACGCTGCTGCTGTTCCTGGTCCGACCCCAACCCGAGAAGACTCCCGAACGGATTGAGATTCGCAGGGAATTGCACGGAGACGTCAGGTGAGATGTCAGGTAGCGCCTCCGCAACGCGCCATACTCGTCCGCATAAGGAACAACAGAACCTCAATCGAATTGCGTCTGTCGACGCCACTTGCACACGCCCGTCACAATAGCGACAATCGAATTGCCGCGAACATTTTCCACAGGCTCCGCCATGATTGAGTCCATTCGATTCGAGAACTTCAAAGCGCTGCGAACCGTCGAATCGAAACTTGAACGACTCACTGTCTTTGTCGGCCCCAATGGTTGCGGCAAAACCAGCGTACTGCAAGGTTTGGAGTGTGTCTCAAAGTGTAACCGTGGGACGAAATTGGTTGACGCGTTTTCCGCAGAAATGTCCCTCGAAGACGTCTACACGAAATCGGCCAATGGACCCCTTCGAATCCAATGTTCGACGCGACGCGAGTGTGCGATGTTGCTTGCGGATCGCAATCCGGCAGACGGCTGCTCGGACAACCTGGGTTCATCCAATCCGGGTTGGTTCGCCGGATACAGCAGGATTCCGGCTCGCGAAACCGATGTCAATGGAACACGTAGTTTAGAAAAGGATGAATTGTATGATTATCGCAGTATTCGTCTCACTTTAAATCAACGTCAGATGGCCTTGCCGTCGTATAGCGATTCACTCAATCCACAAATTGAAAGCGATGGCGCGGGCTTGGCATCGGCAGTTGCAAATCTCAAATTGAGTGATATGGATCGCTTCCAGTCACTTGAGGCAGCGATGCGTCGAATCATTCCGACGATTGAACGTATCGGCATTAGGAAATCCCGTGTCTGGCGAAATGGCTCGATGGGGCAATATCAGCAGGGTGCAGAGATTAGGGAGAATTTTGAGTCGCGGCAGTATACCGGGGAGCAATTGTTTTTCGATTTTGCGCACGCAAAAGGCGTCCCCGCGACTCATGCAAGTGAGGGCACTTTGAATGTACTTGCGCTCCTGACGGCTCTGTACAGTCCATCAGCACCGCGTCATTTGCTTCTCGACGACCTTGAGCAGTCACTCCATCCGGCCGCCCAACGAACGTTTGTTGAATTGTTGCGCGAGGTTCTTGAAGAGTTTCCAGACCTACAGATACTTGCGACCGCGCATTCTCCCTATTTGCTCGACTGCCTGCGCCCCGACGAGGTGCGTGTCATGTCATTGAATGAGGCCGGCGACGCTGTCTGTGACAGCCTTACCAACCATCCGGAGTTTGAACGCTGGAAGGATGAGATGGCCCCGGGGGAACTCTGGAGCCTGTTCGGTGAACGGTGGATACATCAAAATGGAAAGATCACCGCAAGCTCGAGGGCGTCATGATTCGAATTGCGATTGTCTGTGAAGCGAACGCCGACTTTGTTTTGGCAAGTTGTTTGGCGGATCGCCTATTTCAAGACCGAATCCAATGGATCGAGCCTGAATACCTTGATTCAATCCGAACCTGGGTGGGCGGCGATCCCAATCCGGCATCACGGTTTCTTTCGTGGCGAGAAGTCGCTGAAAAGGCCAGGGAACTCAATATTAAGGTTCATGGTACTTTTCAGGGTGCCTCTGGCGAGCCGGATGCCCAGGCCGGTGCCAGGGCGCTGCGCATCCTCAAACGTATTCACGCAGATTTGAAAGGGGTGATCTTGATGAGAGATTCGGACAACGATCTTCGGAGGAGGCAAGGTCTGCGGCAGGCACGAACTACACATGGCACTTCGCTCGCCGTTGTCGTGGGCGTGGCGCATACGAAGCGAGAGTGTTGGGTGCTGGCCGGATTTGTGCCCGTAACCCCCGATGAGGACAGGCAATTGCTCGAGGAGAAGAAGCGACTTGGTTTTGATCCGACAGTCCACTCGCACCAGTTGACTGCGAAGCATGATCCGCGAAACGACCTGCGCAGCGCAAAGCGTGTACTTGCATCATTGACAGGCAACGATCGCACCCGAGAATCCGAATGTTGGCAAGCAACGCCGTTAAGTAAACTGAGAGATCAAGGAGACTCGAGCGGATTGAAAGAGTTTCTCAATGAAATTGATGAACATCTTGTTCCGCTGTTCTCAAACGATTGTCGCAAGAGTTGAATAACGCAAATCGTGACCGACGACGAAGTTGCGCATGAAACTCCATTTTCGCGTACCCCTTGTCCGCTTCGGCGGTCAGTTGTTGGTGTTTGGAATCGGATTGCTTGGAGATCAGTCCACAACCCGCTTCAACACTGGTGCGGCGAACCACATACGCCCGGTTTTCCCGCGCAACTCGGCGACCAATTCGACCTCTTGCGGATCTTCGACAACCGCGAACTCGTAGACCAGATTGTTCCAGTCGCTTGTCCCTTCGAGTCCGTTGTCGCGCTGGCCCCCGGAGATTCTCAGGCCGGCTCCCACTCCCGGGTTCTCACCACCGCGTGGTGCCACGCCTTCCACTCGCATTCGTGCCGTCAGATGGTACCGTCCCGGATGCAGTCGAACGCGCTTCCGCCACGACGCGACACAATCTCCCGACTCGCCCGCTACGATTGAATAAACCACGACCGCCGGGATCTCTTCACCTTCGGGAATTTCAGCCGGTCGCTCCCCGGGTTCCTCCGCGGTTTCGTGGTGCGCGTCGGCCGTTTCCTGGGCCGGGTACCAGTCACCCAATGCGACCGGCTCGATTCCGTCGAGTTCTTCGGATTCGCCTTCCGGTGGTCTCGGCGGCGGGTCCGGTTCGGTCAACTGACGGGCGATACTCTCGGTCCGCTGGACCAGCCGCTCTTTCCATTGTCCCAATTGTTCGTCGAAGCCCGAGACCCCGTCGGGATTCATTTTCGCAATTTCAGGCCGTAGCAGTCTGTGCAGCTTCTCGACCCGGGCTCCCAGTTTCGCGCCATCGAAAAATGGCAGCATCTCACGAACCCGTTCCCGATAGGCGGAGTTCCATTCGTCGTCACAGCGAGCGGCTTGAGCCACCAGCGCGGGAAAGTGTTCAAACACCGGGAAATTGGGATCTTGAAACATCTGATCCATCCCGTGGGGAAGAAATCGGGCCTTTCCCTGCGAGGGGTCAAAATAGACGCGGTAGTTGTTTCTGCTGGCAACGTAACCGTCCCAGTGGCAAGCCATCAGTTCGAATGCCATGAAACGATGGAATTGGGCGACATCGAGGAGTTTCGCGACCTGCGCCTTGCGTTCGTCGATTTCGGGAAGTTGACACGCCGCGACCAGCGCGCGCAGGTCACTGTGGTCATTCGGACCAAACCCCTCGTCCTTTTCGAGATCGACGTCGATTTCCTGGCAGAACCCCCCGTCGTAGAAATTCCCCTTGGAATTGCGAAAATTCCGTCTCAGGAATTGCGCGTCAAACCCCTCTTTGAGGATGTACATTCCCAGGTCACGATCATTCAGCCAGACTCGGGCATGCGTGATTCGTGGTGCCGGTATCCCCGCCTCTTTGCAGATCGAAGCGCACAGCCATTCCGACGTGTAGGTCTCATCCTGAACGGAGTTGTTGAGGTAGAACTTGGTGAGCCGGTGAAACGTCTGCTTCTTCATGAATTTCCCGACGTTCAGGGTGAACGCCGGTTTGCCGTCGAGTTCCTGAAAACTCCCGGCTGCCCCTTTCAGTTTGATGGCGACCTCTGCGAGGGTTTCACCATGAAGTTCCACCAG
>JAPLOC010000085.1 GCA_026692825.1 Planctomycetota bacterium
ATCTCGAACGCCGTCCACCACGACCGCGACTTCCTGGTCTTTGAGTTGCTTCTCCGCCGCCGCCAGTTGACCTTGAAATACCCCCAACGCCGTTCCGACCGCGTCGGCGGCTTGTTGTTGCGTGAGCGAGGGACTTGTCGGTGGTGCGGGCCGACTGCAACCCGGGATGGAAACGCTGGAAAGGACCACCACCACGCACACCCAACGACATGACATGACAACGTCCTTTGAAGTTTGGCGGTGCTTGGCCACGGTGTGATCCCAGCGGCGTGGAACGCGATGTTCACGTCGGTCCGCCTCACGCGGATTCTAGCACATCCGCGTCACGTGCCAGCAACTGTTCCACCCGCCGCGTCGCCGGACATGCGATGACGTCATCCACGCTGCCCGTCTGCAAAACACGTCCGGCGTCGAGAACGACGACCCGGTCGGCGAGACTCCTTACGTCATTCGGATCGTGCGTCACCAGGAGCGCGGGAATCTGTTGCGACTTCAAGAACTCACGAATCAGCCCCCGCAACTCGCGGCGGGTCGGCGTGTCGAGGGCCGACAACGGTTCGTCGAGTAGCAGCAGTTTCGGACGGGATGCGACCGCCCGCGCCAGCGCCACGCGCTGTTGCTGACCTCCCGAGAGTTCACGGGGATACCGCCGTTCGATTCCCGCCAGTTGCAACATCGAAAGCAACTCCGCCACACGATCCTGCCGATCGCGGACGGAAACGCCCTTCAATCCAAATCCAATGTTGTCGGCGACATTCCTGTGGGGAAACAGGGCGTAGTCCTGGAAGAGACAACCGACGCCCCGCCGTTGTGGTGACGTCTGCGTTCCCTGAACGGAATCGAACCAGATCTCCTCGCCAAACCGAATCGTGCCCGAGTCGGGTCGTTCCAGGCCGGCGAGTGACCGCAGCACCGTGGTCTTTCCGGAGCCGGAAGCCCCCATCAGCGCGGTGAGGTGAAACTCGCTCAAGGGATGTTCGAATTCGATTTCCAATCGAAATGCCGACCGAAACTCGTGGGCGATTCTCACCAATAGCGGGGGACTCATCGCGAGCCCCTCCCCCGGTCGAGCGTTTGCACGAACACCAGCGTCACGAGCGAGAATCCCAGCATCCAGAGCGAGGTCGCAGCGGCGGCGTCGTAGCGCAGCGCCTGGACATCGTCATAGACTGCCATCGACAACGTGCGGGTGATCCCCGGGACATTGCCCCCGACCATCAGAATCACGCCGAACTCGCCAATCGTGTGGGCGAACGTCAGGACCAGACCGGTGAGAATTCCGCGCCACGCGAGTGGCAGTGTCACGCGAGCGAACGTCTCGAACCGCGACACTCCCAGGCACCACGCGGCTTCGATCAACCGTCGGTCGACGGCCGCCAGCGCCGACGTGAACGGTCGAATGGCGAACGGCAGATTGTACAAAACCGAGGCGATGACGATTCCCGGAAATGTGAACGGCAACGTCGATCCTGTGAACTGATGGTAATAGCCACCGACAACGCTGCGCGGCCCCATTCCCCACAACAGGTAGAAGCCCAGGACGGTGGGTGGAAGAACCAACGGCAACGCGACCACCGCCTCGACGACATAGCGCCAGCGGGATCGGGTGAACGCCAGCCACGCGGCCACTGGCAACCCCAACAGCAACAGGATCGACGTCGTCGAGAAGGCGAGCGCCAGAGTCAGTTTGAGAGCGGTCCAGTCCACGGGTACTCAACCGTTTTGGTTTCGAATGCCGTAACGATTCAGAATCGCCTGTCCGGCCTCACTCATCAGGAAGACGCGAAATCTCTCAGCCGCCCCGGGAGCTTTCGCCCAATTCAAAATCACTCCCCCTTGAACCAAAGGAGGATACGAATCGGCAGGGACCACGAAAGAATCTCCCTTGTCGCGGAGCGCCGGGGCGGTCACCAGAGAGGCGGCGACCAGGCCAACGTCCGCGGCTCCCGTGTCGACCCATTGCACAGCTTGAGAAACGTTTTCCGCGAGGACCAGTCGATCTTTGACCGATTCGTACAATTCCAGCGACTTGAGCGCCGCGACCGCCGCGCGGCCATAGGGTGCATGATCCGGATTGGCGATTGCGATCTTCGCGGCGCGCGGGTCAGCCAAAACGCGCATCCCACCTTCCTGCGGTTTTAACGGGGAATCATTGCGAACCCACAACACCAGTTCGCCGACGCCATAGGTGAATTCCGAGTTGGCGATCCCCTGTCCCTGCGCGATCAGTTTCCGGGGAAAATCGATGTCGGCAGAGAGAAACAGGTCGAACGGAGCCTCATTCGAGAGTTGCGCGAAGAACGCCCCCGATGAGCCGAACGTCACCTGCAACTCAATCTGTGGCTCGATGCGCGCGAACTCCTTGGCGAGTTCTTCAAACGCGAATCGCAGATCCGAAGCGGCCGCGATGCGTACCGTGCCACTCGCAGCCGGGTGTGCGGAATCCCCTGTCTCCGTCACCGCGACTTCAGAATTCGCGTCGGAGGCTGACGACTGATTCGTGGAATTCGGTCCCAGTTGAGTCGCAGCCGGCTGGCAACCGGTCAGGAACAGGGCCACCCACAAAACAACTCCCGTCGAACAACACCGCGTCGTGCCGACAGATTGATCATCGAGCGACAGGAACACCTGTCGCACAAACCTACTCCACATCGCGAATTTCTCCTGTATTCAGCGGTTCGTATCCCGGAAGTTCCGCGAGCAGTCCGCGGTACGATTCCGACTGGAGGACGTTGAGCAGCGCCACAACGCGTGGGTCGGCGAGCGCTTCCCGGGGACAACACAGGTCGTACGATTCGTCCCGCACTTTCAAAAACCGCAGTCCCGCTTCTTCGGAAACAAGCCGCACGCAAACTCCGACGTCGGCCCAGCCCGCGCGAATCGCCTCGGCGACCGCACGGTGATTGGCGGCGAGATGGACGGGCGGCCGTTTTCCCGGTCGCAATTCGTCCAGACATTGCCGGGCTCCGGACCCTGGTTCCCGTCCCACCCACCGCAGGCGACCGCGCACGACGGAGCCGACGGTCCGGGCGTTGTTCCCCGGTGAAATCGCCAGTCCTGCCTGCCACCGCGCGACGTGAATCAACGCGAATCCTGCCCCCAGTCGAGATCGGACCGCATCGGCGTTTCCATCCCCGAGTTCCGCACCGTGCAGGTGGAGACCGGCCAGATGCGCCCGACGGTCGGCGAGCAGACTGAGCGCGGCTCCACTCGAACGGGGAATGATCAGCAGGCGAAAATCGGTCGTCCGCGCGTACTCGGCGGCCAACAGGCCCGCCGCCGGATCACAACACGCCAGAACCAGCGTCCGCGACGCGGGAACCTGCCTGCGAAACTGGAACACCCCGTATTCACAGATTCCGTCATGTGGCGGTGCCCACGGAAAGGCCGTCTCCGCGGGAAACAGCAGATGTCGGCCCGCGACTTCCGATTCCCAGAATCGACAGCGTTCCTGTTGCGGCAGCCACGCCCATTCTGGCGTTTGGTCGGCGTCCTCGCGTGATTGAAACAGATCATCCAGCCGGCATTCGAACCCCCGGGCCAGCGCCAGGGCCGTCGCGACCGACGGAACCAGCCGACCGGTCTCAATTGCGCTCACTTCGGCCCGCGACACCCCGGCTCGGGTCGCCAGCTCGTGCTGCGACCAGCCGCGGGAAACGCGGAACAGCTTGACCTGATTGGTGACCGACGATCCGATTGACATGATCGTAGCATTATTTCGGCATAATCGTATCTGTGTCAACCTGGAGGTAATCTTCCCGCACAACGTCCCCCAATTCCGGGAGGCGTGCCCGTCCGGTGTGTCGTTCCTTCCTCCGACAGTCGTTCTCATGGTCACTTCTCTTCCCCGTCGCCGACGAATCGGCTTAACGCTGATTGAACTACTCGTGGTCATCGCCATCATTGGCATTTTGGTGGCCCTCCTTCTGCCGGCGGTTCAGCAGGCGCGCGAGGCCGCACGCCGATCGCAATGCAAGAACAACCTCAAGCAGATTGGCCTGGCGATCAATAACTACCACGACGCCCACCGCGTCTTTCCCCCGGGACGGATGCGCAGCGACTGGGATGGTCACGGACGCTGCTTCTCGGCGTATGCCCATCTGCTGCCCTTTCTCGAGGCGCAGAATCTGTACGCGACGATCAACTTCAACGCCGACCCCGACGATCCGGCACTCAACGGAATTCCGCTGGGCCAGACGATTCCGTTCTTCCTCTGCCCCAGCGACACGCCCCGGGTGTTGCAGGCTAATACCGTGAACGGTGTCGTCGTCAACAGCGCGGTCCACAATTATCCATTGAATACCGGCACGACGTACCCACTGTCGCCACGCAACCCGGGCGGTGTGGCCGTCACTGGAGTTTTCTTCGAAAACTCATCCATCGGTTTTCGCGATCTGCGCGATGGATCGAGTCAGACCGTCTGCGTCAGCGAGACGATTATCGCCGAGGGAGGTCCGTCGACCTGGGACGGGGTCAGCCCCACGAACGGATTCGTGCTGACTCAGGGGAACGACAATTCGTCGAATGGCCCTGAACTGACCGACTACGCCACGCAGTGTCACGGCAGCGGACTTCTGCTGCAGCAGACGCGGGGCAGCCGCTGGTTGTACGGCGCGCCCGGACATTCCATGTACAACCACATTCGTCCCCCCAACGATCCGGATGTCGATTGTCGCGGCGGTTTGCCCCACAGCGTCCGCAAGGCGTTCTGGTGGGATCGACTCAGCTTGAACGTGGCGGCCCGCAGTCAACACACCGGAGGAGTCCACACACTGATGGGAGACGGAGCGGTTCGATTTGTGAGTTCCAGCGTGAACGTGAAAACTTGGAGCGGTTTGGGAAGCCGGGCGGGTCAAGAGGTTCTGGGAGAATACTAACCGGCTAAAGTCCACATCGTTGGCGCCCCCCCAGGCGAGCCGGTCGGCGTAAGCCGCCGGGTTTTTCGCGGTCGTCGGCGCACTGTGCGCAAACAACGCCAAAAACCGGTCGGCTGACGCCCCGCCGCGGCGGGCTCGTCGCAGCTACGTCCCCGGCCC
This sequence comes from Planctomycetota bacterium, assembly GCA_026692825.1. GTDB lineage: Bacteria > Planctomycetota > Planctomycetia > Planctomycetales > Planctomycetaceae > UBA10511. Next base: position 5,037 of record JAPLOC010000085.1, read on the forward strand.
CGGTGATGCCTGTTCGTTCGGGAGTTTTCGCGTGGATCCTCGGGAGGTCCACCAGGACATCGCTCGTTTCAGGAACGAAGTGGCGACACAATCATTCGCAGTGCTTCCTCGTAGTTCGGCCAATCGGTCGCCGCGAATTGGGAGCGCCACCGCGACGAGTCGAGCGACACGTCCTCCGGACGCGGTTCCGTTCCCCCGATCGAATCCCGGTTTGTCGCTTCGAACATCAAGGGAGTTTGACCAAGAAATCGCGCCAGTCGTTCTCCCATTTCCCAGCGGCTCATACGCTCTGGCCCCCCGACGTGCCAGATTCCCCCGGTGTCGGCGAGCGCGATCTCAACCACCGCGCGCGAGGCTGTCTGGTAGTCGATTGGAGTCCGCCATTCGTCCGTGAACAGCTTCATTCGGCGGTCCCCCATGGTGATCGCGCGCCATTGCAGGTCGAAAAAGGAATCGCGTGATCCCAGTTTGGGTCCAAACAGCAACGACAGCCGGACGACGGAATTTCCCGCGACTTGAAGAACTATTGGCTCCGCCTCTGCCTTTGACCGGCCGTAAACCATCACGGGGGACGGGGGATCACATTCGCGGTAACCGCCCCGCCGGCCATCGAACACCAGATCGGTCGAAGTATAAATCAGTCGGGCACCGGCCAGGCGACACAAGTCGCTGAGTTGTTTGGTGGCGTCGACGTTGAGCCGCTGCGCCAGAACCGGGTTGGCGAGACACGCGTCGGCCGTCGAAATCGCCGCCGCGTGAATTACCAGCGTGGGGCCAAACGACTGAAACGCCGGCGCAATGTGGTCAACATCGAGAAGATCGACGTGTTCGACCGGAATTCCGTCTTTGAAACCGGGAGAACCTGTACTCCAGATTTGCGAATGCAGGCGACGCTGCCGCAATTCACGAACGAGGTAGGTACCAAGTCGGCCGGTCCCCCCGGTCAACAGGACACGATGCGTGGTCGAAGTATTCACGTGACGATCGATCCGTAGACGGGGCGCTGCGGTCCCGGGAAGTGCGGTCGTTCACACCTTGTAATGACCGCGGTACCAGTCGACAAACCGCTGAATCCCCGTTTCGATCGGTGTCGCCGGTTTGAATCCGACATCTTCCACGAGGGCGTCCACATTCGCGAATGTCGCCGGGACATCACCCGGTTGCATCGGCAGCATGTTCTTGACCGCCGGTTTGCCAATCGCCTTTTCGATTGTGTCGATCATATGCATCAGCTCGACCGGCTGGTTGTTGCCGATGTTGTACACGCGATACGGGGCCTTGCTGGTCGCGGGATCGGGTTTGTCGCTGTTCCAATTCGCGTTCGGGGTCGCGGTGTGGTCGCTGGTGCGAATCACCCCTTCCACAATGTCGTCGACATAGGTGAAGTCGCGACGCATCTTCCCGCCATTGAACACATCAATCGGGCGCCCCTCGAGAATCGCCTTCGTGAAAATAAACAGCGCCATGTCGGGACGGCCCCACGGTCCGTACACGGTGAAAAACCGCAGCCCTGTCGTAGGCAGGCCGTACAGATGGGAATAGGTATGGGCCATCAGCTCATTCGCCTTCTTCGTGGCGGCGTACAAACTGAGCGGATGATCAACATTCTGGTGAACTGAGAACGGCATGGCCGTATTCGCGCCGTATACCGAACTCGACGAGGCATACGTCAGATGCGCGACTTTGCTGTGCCGACACCCCTCCAGAATGTTCGTGAACCCCACCAGGTTCGCGTCAATATAGGCGTGGGGATTCTCCAGCGAATAACGCACCCCCGCCTGGGCGGCGAGGTGAATCACCCGTTCGAATTTCTCGTCGGCGAAAAGTTTCGGCATCGCCTTTCGGTCGGCGACGTCAAGCTGCAGAAAGCGAAAATTCGGATGCCCCACAAGCTGTTCGAGCCGGCCATGCTTGAGGCGAACGTCGTAGTAATCGTTGATGTTATCCACCCCAACGACCGACTCACCTCGCGCCAGCAGCTTGAGACTGGTGTGAAAACCAATAAAGCCGGCAGCACCGGTCACCAGAATCTTCGACATCACACACTCACAGAGACTTTTGACACGCCGCCGAGTGAACTCGCCGACAGGTTGGGGAACAAGGATCGCGGAGTTCCAAGCGAATCCGCCCGAGGGATTCTAGCGAGAGGGCGCACGAGTGACACCAGTTCGCCCCGACATTTCGCTTTCGATTCGCACTGGCCTGCGCCCTCCTGACCCCGATACGATCGATTTCGCCCTGAATCGTAGCGGCGCTGTCCCTTCCTGACCTGCTCCCCCACCAAGACTTCGCTGGAATGCACTACCTTCCTGAATCCTCCCGTCGCATGCTGGAAGAGGGGATCGCCGGGGAAGGTGGGTCAACGGACGAGGATCGCAACTTCCACTGGCAATCTGCGCCGCTGTACGCGTTGACATTGGCTGTGGGGGCATTACTGGTCGCAGACACACTGCTCGCCACCGTTGGAACGGCGGAGTGGAACGCGTGGCGGTCGGTGTTCGGATTTCGACTAGCCCTCATCGCGGCCGTCCTGGGGGGGGCCAGAATTCTCTACCAGACGCTCGACGGCTTGTTTCAGGGGCGTGTCGGTGCCGATCTCGCCCTGTCTATCGCCTGTCTGGCTGCCATCCTGCTGGGTGAGCATTCGGTCGCCGGCCTGGTGGTATTCATCGCACTCATTGGGGAAAGTATCGAAGGGTACACGTTTGACCGGGCCGCGCAGGCGATTCGCCGGGCGTATGACCTCTGCCCGCGCGTCGCGCATGTGTTGCGCGAGGGGCGGGAAGTCGATCTGCCCCTTTCGGAGCTTCGAATCTCGGACGTTGTTGTCGTTCGTCCGGGCGAACGTCTCCCCGCCGATGGTGTCCTTCGCGACGGCACCACGTCGATCGACCAGAGCCCGCTGACCGGAGAGAGTCTGCCGGTCGATCGAGTGCCGGGGGACCAAGTTTTCGCGGGGACTCTCAACCAGTTCGGCGGAATCACAATCGAAGTTCGCGGTCTGGGGAAAGCGACCGCCGTCGGGCAGATCGCGGAACTGGTGCATCAGGCGAACCAGAACAAAGCGCCGTTGGAACGTGAGGCCGATCGGCTGGCGCGGTATTTTCTGCCGGTCGTTCTGGGGGCGGCGGCGCTAACACTGGTGGGCTGGAGACTGCGGACCGGAACCTGGAGCGCGGGCTGGCTCCCGGCACTCTCGGTTCTGGTGGTCGCCTGTCCCTGCCCGCTGATCCTCGCGACACCGAGCGCCGTTCTTGCCGCCATGTCCTGGCTGGCGAGAATGGGAGTTGTCATTAAAGGGTCGGCGGTTTTGGAACGTCTCGCGGGGGTCGACACCATCGCCTTCGACAAGACCGGAACGCTGACCACCGGCCGGCTCACGCTGGCGAGCATCCTGACCGAACATTTGGACGAAACCGAGTTGCTCCGACTCGCGGCGGCCGCCGCCCGACGGAGTGGACATCCGATTTCGCGACTGGTTGTCGCCGAGGCAGATCGGCGGGGAGTGGTCGTTCCCGCGGTTGAGGAAACCGTCGAACGGCCCGGACTGGGTATCTGGGCGCGCCCTGCCAGTTCAGTCTGGCCTGCGTCGGTCCCGCAATCGGCCTCTCCGGCTCTGGTGATTGGCAATCGGAGGTGGCTGGAACAGTGCGGCGTTTCTCTGTCGGCCGAATGGAGCGACCGGTTGTCGAGTCTCGACCGCCGTGGGGAATCGGCACTGTTGGTCGGTGTCTCCTATCGCGACGCGGTTTCCATCACGCCGCGACCCGCAGTGGGAGGTGCGGATGCGGGCGATACGCGCGAGGAGAATGGGGCCACCCAAGAAATCGACACCCCATCGGTTCCAGCGGGATTCCCTATCGGGCTGTTGGGCCTGGCGGATTCCCCCCGCGTCCTCGCGGCCGACGTGTTGACACAGCTTCGCGCCGCCGGCATCGGGCGGATCGCGCTGCTCACCGGGGATCGCGAGATGGCGGCCCGCGACCTGGCGGGAAGGCTGGAGAGACTGGACGACTGGCAGGCCGAACTGCTGCCAGCCGAAAAAGCCGCTTGGATTGTTGAACGCCAGGCCGAAGGGGCCAGGGTCGCCATGATTGGCGATGGCATCAACGACGCTCCTGCGCTCGACGCCGCCGATGTCGGGATCGCGCTCGGCCAGGCGGGGAACGACTTGGCGGCGGAAGCGGGGGATATCATTCTCTTGGGGGATCCTCTCGCCGCCCTTCCCGGCCTGTTGCGGCTGTCGCGTGAGCTGGTCCGAACGATTCGTGTCGGCATTCTGGTCTTCGCGTTTGGCGTGAATGGGGTGGGGGTGTTGCTCTCGGCCTGGGGTTGGCTTGGTCCGGTCGCCAGCGCGCTCTTCCACGAGGCGGGTTCGCTCGCCGTCATGTTGTACGCCCTGCATCTGCTCTGGTTCGAGCGCTGGAAGGGGACCGCGCTGCAAACGATCGCCCAGGGGAGCATCCGGTTCGCGACGACCGCCGCCGGCCTGATCTCCCCATCGCGATGGATTTACGGCCTCCTTCGGCACAGGCGAAAACTCATCCCCCTGGCGGGCGCTGTCGCGTGTTGCGGGTGGATGATGTCCAACCTCGTACTGATTCCCTCGAACGAACAGGCGCTGGTCACCCGGTTTGGCCGCTACTACGACACGCTTTCACCCGGACTGTACTGGCGCTGGCCGGCTCCCCTGGAGCAGCTCCGGCGGGAGCGGGTCGATGAACTCCGCTCGGTCCAGTTGGGATTCCGATCCAATACCGCCAAACAGGCAGAAGTCGGTGCCTATCGCGCTCCCGTGGAGTGGCAGACGACTCACGAAGACCAGGGATACCTGATGCTCCCCGACGAAGGTCTGTTGCTGACGGGGGATGAATTGATGCTGGAACTGACCGCCGAGGGACAGTACCAGATCACTGATCTACGCGAGTTTGTCGAAGGTTGCGATGACCCCGCGACGGTCTTGCGAGTGGTTCTTGAGTCGGCGGTCCGTGAAGTGGTCGCGCGACGACCGCTTGAAGAACTGCTGGGCGCGTCCCGCGTCATTGTCGAACGGGATTGTCTGGCGGCGGCTCAAAAAGCGCTCGAACCACACCGACTGGGATTACAATTGAGCAGCCTGCATCTGCTCGACGTGCATCCCCCCGGGGGAGTCGTTCCCGCGTATCGCGATGTCGCCAACGCGCTGGAAGAACGGGAGCAGTCGCTGAACATCGGCCAGGCGCTCGCGGCGCGCACCCTGTTGTCAGCCGCCGGCGAACCCGCTCTCGAAGAATTCGATCTCGCAGTCCGCTCGGTACGTGAGGCAACGTTTCCCGACGCCAATGGCACGCCGCCGGCGAATGACAAGTCCAGAATCGACTGGTCGCTCGACGACGAACGCTGGCGGGTTTTGTCGGCGGATGGTGCGGACGGAGTGGGCCTCGCAGGCACAGCGGCGGCGCGACTCAACGCCGCGCATGCGCTGCGTGTGCAAAGCCGTACCCGCGCGGAAGGCTCGCAGGCACGCTTCCGGAGTCTCCTGAAACCGTACCGCGCCGCGGGTGACCTGACATTGATTTCGCTGTACTGGCAGGCGATGGAGCGGGCGCTCGCCGACCGGACCTTGATCGTCATGGACCCCGAAGCGCAAGGACGTCGCCAAGTCTGGCTCCCTGAAACTCCGATGGCGGAACCGATCGCACCGCCACCTGTTTCACGTCCGGCTCCCGTTGACGTCAACACAAATCGCGACGACACCCAGTAGCTGCCGACTCAAACACACTCCGACGCACCATTCGAATCCATCTGTCATCCGCTGACCCCCCGCTTCTCCGATGAGTTCCAGTTCGCCCACTTCTTCCGATTCCCCAGCCGTTCCGCCAATGGCAAATCCTCTGGGGGGACTATTGCGGTGGGCGCTCATCGCGATCTTGATCGCCGCCGCCTTCAGTTCCGTCCACTTTGTTGACGAAACGGAACTCGTGATCGTCGAACGGTTGGGAGTCATTGTCGCGGTTTACGACAGAGTCTCTCCCGAACAGTCCGATCGTGGTCTTCATCTTAAACTCCCGTGGCCAATCTCGGCGGTTCGCCGATTTGACCGCCGCCAGTTGTTGTTCGATCCCCCCGCCCGCGAAATGTTCACCCGGGATCGTAAAAATGTCACCGTTTCGAGCTTTCTCACGTGGCGGATCGCGGAGTCTGACGCGACCGATTCCGGTTTCGATGAGCGGCCGGTCGTGAAGTTCTACCGGCGGCTTGGTTCACGGGCGACCGCTGAGGCACGGCTCGACGCCCGCGTGCGAGCCGCCCTGTCGGCTGAGATTGGTCAGTCCGACCTCAACACGCTGCTGCAAGTCGACGGGTCCGATCAGGGACCGCGCGATGCCAGTCTAGCGCTGTCCGCTTCTTACGGTCAGGAGTCTCCCACCGAGAGTCTGGGGATTGAGCTGGTCGACCTGCGGATTCGTCGGATCAATCTTCCCGAGGGAAATCGGATCGCGGTCTACGAGCGGATGCGGACCGAGCGGATGCGAATTGCGGAACGTTATCGCAGCGCCGGGTCGGCGGAGCGGGCGCGGATCGAAAGTCAGGCGAAGCGACAAAGCGACGAACTCCTGGCCCGAGCCGACGCCGACGCCGAACGGATCCGGGGCGAAGGCGAAGCCGAGGCGCTCGCGATCCTGAACGAGGCGCACGCGCTGGATCCCAAGTTGTACGAATACCAGCGGACCCTGTCGGCCTATACGCAGATCCTCAATCGGCAAACCACGCTGGTCCTGTCCGCAGGCAGTCGTTTGTTTCGAGTCCTGCGCGAAGGCCCGGCCAGTGTGGTGAGCAGTCCCGCAGAAGCAGTGGATCTTCAGCCCGCCATCCCATTGGAGAGGGCCCCCGGTTCCGACCTGCCGACGACTCCCGTGAAGAGTCCGGAGACGACTCCATGATGCGGGTTCTGCGCGTGCTATTAGCAGCGGGGCTCCTCGCCTGGCTCGCCACCGGCTTCTTTATCATTCGTGGAAACGAACAGGGATTGGTACGAAGATTCGGACGCGCTCTGCGCGCACCGGCTCTCAGCGGGTTGCATTTCGATCTTCCCTGGCCGTTAAGTCAGGTCGATCGCGTCAACGTACGCGAGATGCGCACGCTGACCATTGGTGTCGCCTCAATCGACGCGCAGGATCCGAATGGTTTCTTACGACCGACCGGTCTCGACCGGGTGGGCGAGTTTTTGACCGGCGACAAAAACCTGCTGAATTTGCAGGTGCAACTGCAGTACCGCGTTTCCGATCCGTACCGCTGGATCTGCACCCGCGAAGCTCCCGAAGTGGCCCTGCGGCTGATCGCCGAGAGTCGCATCGCGGAGGCGATCGCCCAGTGCGGCGTCGATTTCGTGCATCCCCTGGGACTGAATGAACTGCGCCAGTTGCTTTCGCGCGACCTGGCCGAAGCGGTCGAAGCGGCCGGCCTGGGGGCGGTGGTGGAAGACGTGACAATCGCCGCCGTCTGGCCCCCGCTTGAAGTGAAAGCGGCCTTTCTCGATGTCTCCAACGCGCGGGCAGAAAAAGACAAACTGATCGAACAGGAACGCTCCCGCGCGGAACAACTCACGACCGCTGCGCAGGCGCAGTCGCTGCAACTCCACGATCGTGCCGAGACGCAGAAGCGGACCCAAATTGAAGCGGCTCGTGGCAAGGCCGATCGGTTTCGCGCCCTGTTCACGGCGATGGATCCGCCAGCGGCCGCAGGCTCGAGTGATTCGGGCGAAGTCCGCAACCGCGCGGTGCGGCGGATGTTTCTCGACGCGATGGACGAAATCTGGCCCCGACTCGGCCGCACACTGGTGATTGAAACCGATCAGCCGGTGGATCTGCGGGTGTTTTCCGAAACGCGACGCGACTGAATCCGAAGCAGTCGAAAAGTCCCCTCGGCCGTGTTTGATCGAGAAAAGTCGAGTTTCGGACCGATAGTTACGAACACGACGCGGATTCCGATACACTTGTCGAATGCAACCTTCGAGGTTCGATGGTAACACCCCGTCGTGTGCCATTGAATCACTCCCCGTACGTGTTTGATGCGCTCTCCGCTGGTTGTCATCAACGTTGTCGGTTTGACGCATGAGATGCTGGGGGAGAAAACGCCACACTTGTCGCGACTGGCCGCCGACGGCTTTGCGCGTCCGATGGGAACGGTTCTGCCCGCCGTCACGTGTTCTGCTCAGTCGACGTTGTTGACGGGGGAGTTGCCGAGCGGTCACGGCATCGTCGGGAATGGCTGGTATTTTCGCGATCTCGCCGAGGTGATGTTTTGGAAACAGTCAAATCACCTCGTGGGGGGCGAGCCGGTCTATCAGGCAGCCCGCCAGCGCGATCCCAGTTACACGGTCGCCAAGATGTTCTGGTGGTACAACATGTACGCCAACGTCAACTGGTCGATGACGCCGCGCCCGAGCTATCCCGCCGACGGGCGCAAGGTGTTTGATTCGTACAGTCAGCCGGCGGGGCTGCGCGACGAACTGCAATCGCGGTTGGGGGTCTTTCCCTTGCCGAAGTTCTGGGGACCGACCGCCGACATTGGCAGCACCCGGTGGATTGTCGACGCGTCGATCGCGGTGTTTGAGAAGTACCGCCCGGATCTGTCACTCGTGTACCTGCCCCATCTCGACTACAACCTGCAGCGGCTGGGGCCAGACGACGCTGCGGAGGCTGGGCGGCTGATTTCAGCGGCGCGGGCTGGGGGGGCGGAGGTGGTCGTGGTTTCGGAATATGGAATCACCGGGGTCGATCGTCCCGTGCATCTTAATCGCATTCTGCGCGAGGCGGGCTATCTGACAGTCCGCAGAGAGCCATTGGGATGGGAGACGCTTGATTGCGGAGCGTCGCGGGCATTCGCGGTGTCGGATCATCAGGTGGCTCACATCTATGTCCGCGATTCGGCAGACGTCACACCGGTGGCCCAGTTGCTGGCCCGCACGCAGGGAGTCGACCAGGTACTTGACCGCAACCAGCAGAAATCGGTGGGGATCAACCATGACCGCTCCGGCGATCTGGTAGTTGTCGCAAGTGAACGGGCGTGGTTCACCTATTATTTCTGGCTCGATGACAGTTTGGCTCCCGACTATGCCCGCACAATCGACATTCACCGCAAGCCCGGTTATGACCCGGTGGAACTGTTTGTCGACCCGCAGTTGAGGTTTCCCAAACTGCGGGTCGCCCGTCGGCTCGCCCAGAAGATGTTGGGGTTTCGCTACTACATGGATGTCATCGGTCTGGACGCGACGATTGTCAAAGGGAGTCACGGCCGACTCCCCACGCGGGGCAAAGAGGAATCGGAAGCTCCGGTGTTCATTGCGTCGTCGAAAGAGATCGAACGGGATGTGATCGCGATGACTGACGTGAAATCGCTGCTACTTCAGTTGCAGTTTGGTGGGGCCTGATTGGTTTTTGCCCATCACCACAGGTAGAATCCCCGTTCGGAATGGGATTCACCCTTCACTGAAAGTCATCCGGGAGGCAACGTGGACGAAGAGCAAGACGATTTCGCAGAGGCTCGCCAGACACGTCGGCCCCGTAAAGCGACAGGATCGAAAACGCTCCCGGTGTTTGTATTGGTAATGATGATTCTGGACATACTCTTCTCACTCGGAAGGGTCTTGACCGCGTTTGCCAACTTTTCGTTGGTATTTGTCGCCCAGCAGCGACCACAGTTCCAGTCCCTGGTTGGGATCTCGGTGGCTTGTGGAATACTGGATGTTCTGTTGTTCTTGTTGGGACTTCCAGCGGCGATCGGCATTTTGATGAAAGCTCCCTGGGGACGGGCACTGGGATGGGTGGCGATGGCGGTCACCGCATTGTCAATCCCGATCACCGCCTACTCCGGTTTTCTGGCGATCCCCATCAATATGCAGGGGGCGATCGCAGCGGGGGCTGACAGGGGTGCGATTCAGGGAGCTGCGGTGGTGGGAGTGATGATTGGGGCAGCCATCCGCGTGGTGATCCTGGTTCTGTACATTATCGCACTGGTCGAGTTTGGCAAGTGGCTCGCGGCCCGCCCGGCCGAGAATGACGATTGAATGAACACGGTTGCGAAAACCCATGGCTGACCCCAGCATCTTTCTCGAAGACAATCCGGAAGAGCCAGTCCGCCCGAAAGCCCGCGCCCGCAGTGAGTCATTGCCGGTGCTGGTGATCGTGGTAATGATCATGGAGCTGATCGCGTGCGCGACGAAACTCTTCGGGGTGTTGTCCGCAGTGCTAATCGCCGTCGGGATCATACCGGAACAACAGGCACAACTTTCCCGGGAACAATTGATCGCCGGGGCAGTTGTCAATGTCCTGGTTTTCTTGACCGCGCTCCCAGCCGCGATTGGGATACTCCGAAAGCGGCCATGGGGCCTGACGCTCGGTTGGATCGCAGCCGTCGTCGGGGCGATTGGCGCAGTGATCGGGGGAGTGATTTCGATTCAACAGATCGACAAACTCTCAAATCTACCGACGGGGCTCCCGCCCGACGTGATGCGGATCATCATGCTCGTGGTGACCGGGGTGACACAGGTGTTGAGTCTGGCGTACATCATCACGCACTGTATGGCGTTGGTGAAATACGGAAAGTGGCTGGCAGACCGTCAAGGCCCGCAGGGGCCACAGGGCGAGGATGGGGATAGGTAGGTTGCTCGCGACGGAGGACGTGCGGGAATGGTCGTACATGCAATGAAGTCGATGGGCGGAAGCTGGGGGAACAGGGTCCGCCAGTTTTGGTACGACGGTGTCGCACTTGCCATCGGATACTACACAAAAGACCATGTATCGAGGCTGTTGATTTGGCCAAAGTCCCGCGAAACGGGACCGTATCGAGCAGGAATCCACCCGTCGCCCGCCGCAATTCTTCCTCGGAAACTGACGCCCGACAGGACCACATGACGCAACGCACTACCACATAACGGGATGCGTCGCATCAGACATCCTTGAGGCCCGATCCATTCAGAGTTGCATTTCATTCCTCCCCGCGAGATAATGAGGAGCTTGCGAATTTCGGTTTCGGCTCGTGCGCGGGGCGTTTCGAGTTGGGTCGAGTAGAAGAGTTCTGGGTGCGTCGATCGCCGCGAGGGGTCGGGTACCGCGTAGAAGGAGAAGAGTTTTGCCTGCCGTGACGTACGAGGGGATGTTCCTGCTGGATAGCAACAAGTATGCGTCCAACCCGCAGGGGATGCTGGCGGAAGTGCAGTCGTTGCTCGAGAAGATCGGCGCGCAGGTGCTGGCGACACGTCCGTGGCAGGATGGGAAGTTGTCGTACGAGATTGAGGGGCACCGCAAGGGGCTCCACTATCTGACGTACTTCACTGCCGACAGTCGCCGGGTTCATGAACTGGACCGGATGGTGAAGTTGAGCGAGTCGATTCTGCGATTTCTGGTGATCAAGCTTCCGGAAAAGCTAGTGGGCCCGATGGTCGACATGGCGAATGGTCGGGGGGAAGTGATCACGACGTTCCACGACACCGAAAGTTCGTCGATTCCCGATGGGATCCCGGCGGCGGTGGCGATCGATACCGCCGGCTGACGCGGCTGGCAGCACCTGCTTATTAGCCCAGGGGGCGAATGATGGCCAGTTTCAACCGGGTCATTCTGGTGGGGAATATCACGCGCGATCCGCAAGTGAAGCGCACCCCCACGGGGATGGCGGTCACCGATCTCGGTTTGGCGGTGAATCGCTTCTGGTTCGACAAACAGACGAATTCACGCAAAGAAGAGACGACGTTTGTCGACGTGACCTGCTGGGGCCGCGACGCGGAGCTGGCGGGGGAGTACCTGTCGAAGGGGCGTCCGGTGCTGATCGAAGGCCGGTTGCAACTCGACACCTGGGACGACAAGGCGACTGGCCAGAAGCGAAGCAAACTCCGCGTCGTGTGCGAGAAGATGCAATTCCTTGGCACCCGTGACGGCGGTGGCGGCGCTGGTGGTGGTTCCGGACGTGGCGCTCCTGCCCAATCCGGTGGCGATTCCTACTCGCCTCCCGGGGACGACTATGGCGGTCCCGAGCCGAGTTACGGCGGGAGCTACGGTGGCTCTGGCGGTGGTGGCTACAGTGCCCCGTCGGATCCCCCGCAAGACGACGTTCCCTTCTAGACGTCGACCACTCAATTTACGGCGTCGACAATCCACGGCGTCCACCATCAACGGGGGACGTTGTGTTCGGTACACAGTGTCGGTGAGACCGCGTTCTCCCGGCGAACTCCAAAATTCTTCTGACACTCACTACGGATGCGGCGCCTCTCGTCGTCGCGAATGGAATTTGTTCATGTCCACAACAACCAAGCAAACCGGCCGTCGCAACGTGGAACTGATGCTCGCGGAAGATATCCCCACGCTGGGCAAGCAGGGGGAGATCGTCCAGGTGCGTCCTGGATACGCGCGCAACTTCCTGTTGCCTCAGGGGCTGGCGACTGTCGCCACCCCCCACAACAAGATGATGGTCGAAAAGCACCGCGCCCGAATCGCCGAGATCGCGAAGAAGAAGCTGCAGGAGCTGCGGAAGCTGGCCGACGTCGTTGGCAAGTACAGTGTGACGATCGAGGCCCACGCCAACGAAGAGGGGCACCTCTACGGTTCGATCGGCGCTCCCGAGATCAGCAAGCAGCTCAAGACCGCCGGCTTTGACATCACTCCCGACATGGTTCGTCTCGACGGCCCACTCAAGGAACTGGCGATGTATACCGTCAAGATCCGCCTGCACGAAGAAGTTGAGACCGAATGCAAGGTGTGGGTGGTTCCGACCGCCACCAAGTGATTTTCCAGCGTCAGGCGGCGGGTTCGAAACCAGTGTGATTTCACCAACCGGTCGTTTCTTCGTAATCGCTCGCGCAGGGCGGTCCAATTTGGGCCGCCCCGTTTTTTTTCGCCCTGACCCCACTTCGAGAACTCAGGGAGCTGGTTCCGTTCAACGCTGTTGAGAGAATCTTGTGGCCGACTTCATCCAAAACCGACTCAAGGGATACAGCGACCGTTCGGGGCAACCGTTTGGCGACGATCATGCCAAACGTCAGTCCGAGTCGAAGCGAGAGCTTCCCAGCGATTTCGGCAGGAATGGTGGGGACGGCGATTCGGACGACGGCGGTGAGGGGGGAGACTCGAAAGGCCCCGACGACGGTCCGCAATCGAAGGAAACCAAAGAGTGGGACGCGGCACCCACCGGAGAGTTTCCCTATGCGAAGATCCCCAGCGTCGAAGCGCGCTGTGACGGGATTCTGGCGTTTGTCGACCTCGACGCGCCACCGGCTGCGCGTCCGTCCGACTGGTCGACGCTGTCGGGTGAAATCCGCAGGGTGGTCAAGTCAATTCAAGACTGGTACCGGGCGCACAAGTCGATCACCGTCTTTCAGGACTCGACTCTCGCGACCATCGAAATCCAGATTCAGGAGATCCGGGAATTGGGGGGGTAGCCGAATTCGGGCATGGCTCAACCCTCGGCTGTGGCAAGATTCGAAGTTCCCCCCGCGCGTCTTTCCAAAACCCATTGCGTCGCGTCGCGAATCAGTTTGGAGTTGTCGGCCAAATTGAGCTTCTCGCGGATATGCAGGCGATGCGTTTCAACGGTCTTGGCGCTCAGCTTTAGGCGGTCGGCGATCTCGCTGGTGGTCTGTCCCTGGCCGATTTGTTCGTACACTTCCAGTTCGCGATCCGAAAGCGACGCGACTCGTGGTCCCGCGACCGCCGCCTTGCCCGTGACCGCCCGGGTGAGCAACTGCGATGTCAATTCGGCGCTGACATACAGTCGCCCCGCCAGAACCTGTCGCAGCGCCGTCACGACGGTTTCAGGGGCCTGTTGTTTGCTGACGTATCCCTGCGCCCCCGCCGCCAGTGACCGTTCGGCGAACAGCTTTTCGTCATACATTGACACAACCAGAATCGGAATCGTCAGATTCTTCGCACGGATTCTGTGAATCAACTCCAAACCGCTGCATTCTTTGAGCGAGATATCGACGATTAGAACTTCCGGCTTGCCATGCTCCAGTTCCTGAAGAGCGCTGCGAATATCTTCGGCTTCGCCGGAGACACGAAAATCGGGTTGCGTCTCAAGCAGCGCACGCAACCCCTGACGAACGAGTGGGTGGTCGTCAACAATCAGAACCTGGTAAACGCGCGGGGCGGCTGCGATGGCGGCACCTCCACTCGAAACGAAGGGTGAATAGCCTCCGGCGTGAGAACCGATCGGCTTGACCGCCATTATACACACGTATACTTATAAAGCAATCAGAAAACAACTCATTTGGTTTAGACTTGACCACCCCACCGGTTCTCTATTGACCACCACACGGCGAACAAGTTTCATTTTCCACGCTGGGCAGGCGGTCCGGCGCACCTGTGGTATGACTCTTTGGCTCACAATTAACGAATCCGAGGGCCACTGCGTCGTCACCTCTGATGGCCAAGTCCATCCCCCTGCGAACGTCAAGTACGCTGCATTGCGCGAAAGTGCTGACGCTTCCGGCTGAATAGCGATCGGGCCAAAACACGAAACAGCGGCCGCTCTTTTCAGAGCGGCCGCTGGTGGTCGATCGATTTCGGTTCCTCAGTTTCGCCCAGCCTCGTACTCCGACAGGATCACATGACTCAGGGCGATTCTCTCAGCCCGACTCTCACGGCGGTCATTTGGACCAGTGAACAAATCAGGCCTTATTGCGACGTCGGCTGTAAACCAAGCCGCCGACGGCGGCTATGCCTACAAGTACGAACGAACTCGGTTCCGGCGTAGCCTGAGTAACGGTATTGGAAAGGCCCGTGATCTGACCAAGCGCGTCAACTGTCACGTGATCATGCACATACACAGTGGTCAGGGAAGGAATCGCGACATCGGCACCTGGAACGCCATTGTCGCTTGTCGAGGCACCAATCAGGCCCGTATGGCCAGCACCAGTGTAGAGTTCCTTAACCGCATGCACACCATCTGCGGTGTGCGTCGTGTCTACCACGGCGTTGACAATCGTTTCGCCACCAACAAAAACCA
>JAPLOC010000086.1 GCA_026692825.1 Planctomycetota bacterium
CCGTCGGTTTTCCCCTTCGAACCGGAATCAAAGTGCGGTACCCCCTTTTTCTCGGTCGATCGGAAAAATTCTCATGATCCAACGACTGGCAGAGCCGTTTGTCGGCTTATAGAATCGCGACAGAAATCGCGATTGCGTTGTGTGTGCAACATGTGTCGGTTTTTGAGGGAACGGTGTTGCGATGGACAGTTTGGCGACGCTTGTGGCAGGAATTCTTGGTGCAGCCGCCACAATCTACGCGGCAATTCTCCAGAGCAGGCGCCACCAAGCACTGTCTGCGCCTGAAGAAGTGCAGTTAAAGCTTGAATTTGGCAGTGATCATCCCGATCTCCGAAATCGGCCAAAGGCTGTCGCAAAAAAACCAAACCCAAGATCGACCAAAGACTGGACGGGCACACACGCAGGCGAAGTACGAAAAATCGCCTTTCGCGGGTTGGAACTGGCGTTCTGATGGTGCCCGCCGGGAGAATTTGAAATGGGCTCTCCCCGGGTCGAAACCGGTCGAAGCTTGAACGAAAACCAAGTCATGGTCCAACTCACACGCGGTTTCTGGATGGCGCAGATTCCGGTGACTCAGGGACTGTACAAGAAAGTAGCGGGGGGAATGCCGGCGGACCAGGACCAGACTGGGGAAAACTACCCAGTGACGCAGGTCGACTGGACGACCTGTGACCATTTTACGGCTCAGTTGACCAAGCTATTTCACAAGGATGGTGTACTCAACGCAAACTGGCGAGTGGAGTTGCCGACTGAGGCGGAGTTGGAGTACGCTTGTCGGGCGGGGACTGATGCCCCGTGGTTCTGCGGTCCAAATGAATCTTTTTTGAAGGACTACGCGTGGTACGAGCATAACGCCGGTGGGAATCTGCAACCGACGGGAATGAAGAGGCCGAACGGTTGGAATCTGCACGACATGTCGGGACTGGTCTGGGAATGGTGTGCCGACTGGTACGACGAGACACTGCGTGGCGGAACCGATCCGCACGGCCCCGATTCGGCCTCGTCCCGGGTGACCCGGGGCGGCAGCTTCGTGATCGCTGCGTCCGACTGCCGGTCGGCGTGCCGCGGCAAGATCACGCCCGACTCCCGGTACTACTTCCAGGGTTTGCGCCTGGCCCTCAGAGCCGTCCAGTCCAGTCGATAGGGGCGGCGGAGCCGGCGGTGCAGTCCACGGAACGGAGGGCGGTAGCCCGAAGTCAAGATGGCCGAAACGGCAGGCGAGGCGCGGTACAGGCATTGGTGTATTATGCATGACGTGTAATGTCGCACGCTGGGCCTCTCACTTCGTCGCCAGAGCTGAGCGCCAATCGGCCAGCATCGACGGGAGCGTTTTGACGACGTGACACCGGCCGGGTCGTGGGGATGGCCTTTGTGCGGTTTTTTTCGCATCGGACGCACAGCGGGGGCGGCACTCAGAGAGTGCCGCAACGCATCCCGCATCTTCACTATGCGCGGCCCGCTGTGCGTGCGGCGGTCGAGAGTCGTACTGGGGGCGGCCCGCGATGTTGACCGAACTATTCGGCGAGTGGGCGGACGATGACCGTGTTGCCAAAGCGGCAGCGCCCCGGGTCGTTCGCATACCCCCGGGGCGTGTTTGTTCGCATCGAACGCACACTGGGGCCGGCACCCAGAGAGTGCCGCCTACTGTGCGGTCTTGTTCGCGGCGAACGTGCAGGGGGCTTACGCCACCCCGCTCGCCACGGGAGTGACGTCGACAGCCACGGTCATTGCCTGGCGGCCGCCGCCGGTGAAGACGCCGGCGATGGGGCAGATGTCGCCGTAGTCCCGGCCCCAGCCGACCGTCACATGCTTTTCCTGCGGGATCACGTTATTGGTGGGATCGAGGTCGATCCAGCCCCACCCAGGGCAGTAAATCGCCAGCCAGGCATGCGACGCGTCCGCACCGATCAGCTTGGGCTTTCCGGGAGGAGGTTCCGTCACGAGGTAACCGCTCACGTACCGCGCAGCCAGCCCCAGAGTTCGCAGACAGGTGATCTGTAGGTGTGCGAAATCCTGGCAGACGCCACGCCGTGTCTGGAACACTTCGCGCGTCGGCGTCGAAACTGAAGTGGTCGCGGGTGAGTAGTCAAACTCCTCGAAGATCCGTCGGGTAAGGTCAATCGCCGCCTCGACCAACGGGCGATTGGGTGTGAAACTCGCCAAAGCGTATTGCCGGGCTTCGGGCGATTCCACGATGAATGGAGACTCGAACCGAAACTGCGAAGCGAACCGGTCGGCAAGCTCTCGCCCCGACGCCAGTCCACCGCGCACAGTCTCCCACGACGGGGTGTCCGACGGATTGGGAAGCGGCTGGACGTGTCGGTCGACCAGGCTTCGGCTGGTGACTTCGAGCTGATGGTGGGGCGACTCGACCGAAAAGTACCAGACTTCATTGCCAAACGCGTCGGTCCACGGTCGCCGGATCGCCGGGATCGGGTTGATCTCCAGCGAGAATTCCAGCCGGGTCTGGCCGGGCATCGTTTGTGGCGACAACCGGGCCTGGTTCTGACACAGCACAACCGGGTCGGAATACGCGTAAGTTGTCGTGTGGCGGACGCGGTATTGCATGGGTGTCACTTGGTGGTCGCAACCAGCAATTGGGTCAGTTGGCGTGGCGCGACGGTGTGCGTCAGATACGCGTGGGTGACACTGTCCGAGAATCCCCGTAGCGCCTCGAGCCAGTTGTCGAGTCGAGTGGCCAATGCCTCGCGGTCATTGAGACCATTCACCTCACACAGTGCCTCAATGTCGGCCAGTCGCACTTCGGTGTGCAGTTCTCGGGCGAGTCGGCATTGCGGAGACTCGTCCGACGTATCTCCGGTTTGGGCGGCGATCTGGTTGGCGTGGTCAACCAGGGCCACCAACTGGTAGATCACAGCGCGCGGATTGGTATCGTCCCCCAGAACCAGGTCCAACACCGGTGCGAGCTGAAGAGTGGTCAGGTAGCGATATCGGTAGGTCATCGAACTGTCGGCGATTTCCAGCATCGCCTCAAGTCGCGGCAACAGTTCCACCTCGGCGTTAACCAGCAAACCCCGGACCACACGCAATGTCTGCTGCGCTCGCTCAACCCGGCGTCCCATGTCGAGAAACCGCCAACCCGGGCCACGTGTCATGCTCTCGGCACCCAGCCCGCTGAACGCCGACAGCAGCGTGAGAATCTGATTGAGTTCCAGCAGAACCCGACCCGGTTCCGTCGACTCTGGGGAATTGGCGGGAAGCAGTTCCATCTGGTTGAGGATCCGCCAACTGTCGATCGCGATGCGGTCCCGTACCACCGATGCTGTCCCCCGGGCATCTTCCAAAGTTTTCGCCAGACTGCCACGTCGGGTGCGGTCGCGCAGAAAGGACCAGACTTCGGCCCGCACTTGAGACCAGTCGGCGGGCACACCCGTTGTCTTCCCACACAAGGGCGACAGCCCAGGATCGCACAGCGACTCCACCAGCAATCGCATCGCCGCCAATCCGGGGGGTTGAACCTCCGTTGTCATGCGGGCGACGATGCTGCGAATCTGCCGGACAAACGCCTCGGCCCGTTCGACCAGCCGGCCGAGCCAGAACAAATGGTCGGCGGCGCGACTGGGCAGGTCGTTGGTACTTCGCCGCAGACTGAGGGCGGGGACCGAGTCGCGGAGCAGCGTCACGCTTTCGACTGGACCGTCAGACAACACCCAAAGATCCTTGCTGCGCTGGCCGGCCGCCATCGATTCGGCGAGCAGCACCGAATCGGGAGCGACGCGACACAGCCCCCCCGGCATCACCTGGTATTCCTTGCCATCGTAGACTGCGAACGAACGCAGTGTGAGATTCCAGGGCTGGAGCCTGCCATCGACCCAAACCGGTGCGGTCGAACCCGCCACGGGAGACTGCCCGACGAATCGCGCCGGTTTGGCGCGAATGCGGGCCAGCAGATCGGCCTTCTCCTGCGCCGACAGCTTCCATCCAAGGAGCGACTTACCGCGACTGAGAAACGCCGGGCGGATGACCAGTTCCTCGAGATTCGCCTCGACATAGGCGCGGTCCGCAGGGCGACCGCACCACCAGGTCGGTATTGATGGAAGCTGCAGTTCCTCTCCGAGAAACTCCCGACAGAATTCGGGCAGCAGCGCCTGCACGACCGAATGACCCGTCCCGCGCGCGCCGCCTGTGCCAATGCGGGGACACCCACGTATGAATCGGGACGCAGATCGAGCGGGTCGCAATCGAGGTCGCCGAGTCGCCGGAGGATCACATGCACCGGCAGCAACCCCCCCAGCGTCTTCAGAAAGACTCCGTCGCCGCGCACCGTGAGATCGCCCCCTTCGACCAGGGTATAACCCAGGTAGCGCGACAGATAAACGTCTTCGAAATACCGGGAACTGCGCGGGCCGGGAGACAACAACACCACCCGCGGGTTGTCTGAAAGTCGAGCCGCCAGTCGCAGCAGCGAGTTTTTCAGCGTCACAAAATACGACGCGACCCGAACGACATTCAGGCTGTGAAAATCCTGCGGCAGCGTTCGCGATACGACCACGCGGTTTTCGACAGCGTAGCCGGCACCCGAGGGGCCTTGTGTTCGGTCTCCCAAGACGACCCACCGGCCCGACTTATCGCGCGCCAATTGAGCGGCGTACCAATTCAGAAAAACACCGTCGGGAGGAGTGATCCCGAAACACGGCAACAGATAGCCCGGATGCTTGAACAGGAATTCCGCAGGCATCAGCCCCGATTGCAACAGCGTCCGTGGGCCGTAGATGTCTTGCGCCAGGCGATTGAGAACCTTCAGTCGCTGCTTCAGAGCCTCGGCGAGCGACTTCATCTCGGCCTCTGGCATCAGCAGAGGGAGCAAGTCGAGCAGCCAGGGGCGGTCGAGATCTTTCGCGGCGCCGTAGACGTTGTACGTCACGCCGTTTTCGCGCAGCAGATGCCGAACCTGCTCGGTCCGCTGGGTCAGCCCCTGCGGTCCCATTTCGCGCAGTCCCGAGACGAACCGCGACCAGGCCGGCCGCACGTTGCGGTCGGGATCGAGCATCTCATCGTGGGTTAGTCCGGCAGGCCGATAGTGCAGCGCAGATTCGCCGGGCGGAAGAGCGCTCTCCGCACCGGGGATTAATTTCATCTCGGGATCCTGGGGTGACTATCGACCGGGAAACGCCAGATCGACGGGACGGCGCATATCCAAAGTGTGCGGATAGGCGGGGTTCTGTTCCATGGGGGGAATCGAAATCGGTCCGGGAGTATGACCGATTGGCAGGAAACGGGCCACCCGGCGACTCTCGGCGGCAAACGCGTTGACCGGGAACGACTCGGAGTTGAGTCCCCCCGGATGGGCGACATGCCACGTGCAGCCACCTATCGACCGACCATTCCACGTATCGATCAGGTCGAAGACCAAAGGAGAATGGATGCCAATTGTCGGATGCAGACACGATGGCGGCTGCCACGCGCGGAATCGCACGCCGGCGACAAACTCGCCCTGCGTTCCGGTCGGCATGAGTGGGGTGCGCCGGCCATTGCACGCCACCACGTATCGTGACTCCGTCAGTCCGGTGACCTTCACCTGCACCCGTTCCACCGAAGAATCGACATACCGCGCCGTTCCGCCGGCACCCGACTCTTCACCCAAAACGTGCCACGGCTCAATCGCCTGCCGCAGTTCCATCGTCACACCGCGCCGCGTCACGTTGCCAATCAGTGGGAAGCGGAACTCAAAATGCGGGTCGAACCAGTCGAATTCGAAATCGAAGCCGGCGTCGTTCAACTCCTCAACCACTTCCCGCAGATCCTGCGCCACGAAGTGAGGCAACAGGAACCGGTCGTGCAGCGTCGTTCCCCAGCGAACGAGTGGCTGCTGATATGGCTGCTTCCAGAACCGGGCGACCAGCGACCGCACCAGAAGCTGCTGGACCAGGCTCATCCGTTCGTGCGGCGGCATTTCGAACGCCCGCAACTCCACCAGCCCCAGTCGACCGGTACTGCTGTCGGGAGAGTACAGTTTGTCGATGCAGAATTCCGAACGATGCGTGTTGCCGGTCAACTCGACCAGCAGATGGCGGAAGACTCGGTCGACCAGCCAGGGAGGGGCGGGTTGACCCACGGGGATCTGGGAAAACGCCGTCTCGAGTTCGTAGACGCTTTCATGCCGGGCTTCGTCGACGCGTGGTGCCTGACTGGTCGGACCGATAAACAGCCCGGAGAACAGGTACGACAGCGACGGGCGATTGTTCCAATACGCGACGAGACTGCGCAGCAGGTCGGGACGTTGCAGGAACGGACTGTCGACCGGACGCGGCCCGCCGAGAACGATGTGGTTTCCTCCACCAGTCCCCGTGTGCCGCCCGTCGAGCATGAACTTCTCGGTACAAAGTCGCGACAGCCGCGCCTCTTCGTACAGAGTCTCGGTCAGGCGTCGCAACTCGCCCCAATTCGACGCGGGCTGCAGATTGACTTCGATCACACCGGGGTCGGGGGTGACACGGAAATGATCGACACGATAATCGAACGGCGGCGGGTATCCCTCAATGCGAACCGGAAGATTCAATTCCCGCGCGGTCTCTTCGATTTTCTCGACCAGGTCGATGTACTGCTCGATCAGCGAGACGGGAGGCATGAAAACATGCAGCACACCATGCCGGGCTTCGACGCAAAGCGCCGTTCGCACCATCGTTTGCGGTGTTGCCGCGGTAAACGGAAATTCCGACTCCTCGGTGTACGTCTCTTCGTCGAGCAATCCCACCCCCGCTCGCGGCACAGTCGAACCGTACATCGTGGAAGGACCGTCACCTCGTCCCAAACGCGCCGCCGGGAATTGTTGACGAATCGTGGTCGCCGAGGGACTCGTCGCGATCGGTCCCGGATGAGCGAGCGGCCGATTCTCAAGGGGAAGCTGGCTCCCCTGCCACGTGCCAAAGTCGTGGCTGTCGTCCGATTGTGGCAACAGATCGGGACGGGGCGCAAGCGGGTCGCGTTCAAACAGAGTGGAGGCGTCGCGATCGAGTGACCACAGCAGCGAATCGAGCGGCAGACGGTAACCCATCGGCGAATCGCCCGGAATCAGATACATCCGTTCGCCACGCAGAAACCATGGCCCACTCACCCAGTCCCCAATCTGTTCGCCCGGACGGAGCGGCAGCGTGTAACCGACGACACGATCGAGACCGCGTTCAAACACCTTCGCGAGCCGGGCGCGTTCGATTGGATCCCGCAGATTCGACTTGAGTGGATCGACATTGACCGGCAGCCGGCGTTCTTTCCACAGGTAATAGAACGAATCTTCGTACCCCGGCAGTACATTCCTCGGACCCACGCCCAGTCGATTGGAGAGCCGTTCGACGAACTCCTCGGCGTGTTGCTCGGTGGCACCATAGTCCTGGTAGTCCGCCGCGATCAGCTTGGGATCCTTCCAGATCGACGTCCCATCCTTGCGCCAGTAACACGACAGCGCCCAGCGCGGCAACTGCTCGCCCGGGTACCATTTTCCCTGGCCGAAATGCAACAGCGGCCCTTTGGCGAACTGCTTCGCCAGCCGGCGGAACAGATCCCCCGCCAGCTTCCGTTTGTGATCTCCCAGCGCGCCGGTATTCCACTCGGGCAGGTCGCGGTTGTCGATCGACACAAACGTCGGTTCGCCCCCCATGGTGAGTGTCGAAGGGCCAGCCGCGATCGCGCGGTCGACCTCGTTCCCCAGCGCGTCGATCGCCTTCCACTGGTCTTCGGAGTAAGGGAGCGTGACCCGCGGATCCTCATGAATCGGCGTGACTTTCATTTCAAATTCGAATGTCGTTTCGCATTTGTCGACACCGCCCGCGATCGGCGCGGCCGACGAAGGGTCGGGGGTCGCGGCGAGAGGCAGATGTCCTTCGCCCGCGAACAAGCCAGACGTCGGGTCCATTCCCACCCAGCCCGCGCCGGGCAGATAGACCTCGGCCCAGGCATGCAGGTCGGTGAAGTCAACCGCCGTTCCCGACGGTCCGTCGAGCGACGCGACGTCGGCTTTCAACTGGATCAGATAGCCGGAAACAAAGCGGGCAGCCAATCCCTGATGTCGCATCAACTGCACCAGCAGCCACGCCGAATCGCGACACGAACCGGTCCGCTTTTCGAGCGTTTCGTCGCACGTCTGAACCCCCGGCTCCAACCGGATGACGTACTTGATGAGCTGCGACACAAACTGATTGACGTCGACCAGAAAGTCGATCGTGCGCCGTTTGACACGCGAGATCTGCAACAGACACTCGGTCAACGGTGTCGAGAGGGGCACTTTCGCCAGGTACGGCCCCAGTTGCTCCCGCAGTCCCGCTTCATATACGAACGGGAATTCTTCGACACCTGGTTCGAGGAAGAAGTCGAACGGGTTGATCACCGTCATCTCGGCGACCAGGTCGACGTCGACCACCAGATCGCGAGTTGGCTCGTTAAAAACCAGCCGGGCGAGGAAGTTGCCGTAGGGATCCTGCTGCCAGTTCAGAAACTGATTCGACGGTTGGACCTGAAGCGAGTAGCTCAGGACCGGGGTGCGGCAATGCGGCGCGGGACGGAGCCGAATGACCTGCGGTCCCAGGGTAACGAGCCGATCGTACTTGTAATGCGTGCGATGGTGCAGCGCGACGTGAATCGACATGAAACGCAACTTTCAAAGCGGACTGCGGTGGCGCATGGATCATCCTTGAACCGCAAGAAACCGCGAGATCATCCTTGTGTGGAAGGCGGAAAGACGGAGATTTTCGAGTGCTGGCAAATCGTACGGGAACACGGGGGTTGTCAGGAAGTTCGAAAGGGGGAACTGGAGGTGGTAGACTGCGACTGTGACTGAGACTGTGTCGATCGCGACGATCCCGCCGAGGGAACCGGTCGCAACGCGAAAAACGTTTCGAAGATGGCTTCGCCGATGCCATTG
>JAPLOC010000087.1 GCA_026692825.1 Planctomycetota bacterium
ACCATTTGCCAGTTCTTCCCGTCCGTCCGTTTCACGGACCACTGACGATCGTTTCATTGATTTCGAGACCGTTGCCATGAACCGCCGACCGAATCACTCGTCGCACTCGGGTTCCCTTCGAACCGCAGGGCTTCGCGGCGGCTTCACGCTGATCGAGCTGATGATCGTGATCACGATCATCGTCATCTTGGCCGGCCTCACCATTCGCGTCTCAATGGGGATGATCAACCAGGGACGAGAGGCGGCGACCAAAAGCACGATCCAAAAGATCAATCGGCTGCTCGATTCCCGGTTGCAGGCGTTTCAGCGGAAGTACGGCGGTAACGACGACACCTCGCTGGCCCGGCTCAAGAATACCACCGAGTGGTCTCTTGCGGGAAACCTCAAGACCAGCCCCAACAACCTTGATCTCAGCAACAACCAGCGGGTGATCATTACCCGCAAGCTGCTTTATATGAAGTGGTTCCCGCAGGTTTCCGGAGAAGTGAACCTCAGTCTGTTCCCGGGAATCTCGGCGGCGCGAACCACCAATGGCGGAACCGCGGTCGATTCCAATTCCGAGATCCTGTACGCGATGCTCCTCGATTCGCAGGGACTGGGTGAGGCGACGTCAGGGCTGATTGACTTCAACACGACCGAGTTCGCCGACACCGATCTCGACGGCCTCCCCGAATTCATCGACGCCTGGGGTGAGCCGATCAAGTTCTACCGCTGGCCCACCCGGCTGTTCCGCCCCGACGATGAGGGAGCGGGGACACCCATCGATCCGCCGTCGGCGAAATACGCCAGCCGACTGACGGTCCAGGGCCTCCGCCCCAGCGACCTGAAGCGTGACCCCATGGACCCCCTGGGGCAATGCTCCAACATCAACAATTTCGAAACCTTTTTTCACCAGTTGAACACGTTCTACGCGCCGCTGATCATCTCTGGCGGGACCGACAAGAACATCGGTCTGCTCGATCCCTCGGACGGGTTTGGCCGGCTGGGGGAATTGTCGGACCCAGGGACGACCGACCCGGCGACGTTGGCCCTCCGAGGTGACGCGCTGTCCGATAACATCAGCAGTCTCAACATCCGGGCGGGAGGGAACTGATCCATGAAACCCCGCCATGGCTTTACGCTGATCGAACTCCTGGTGGTGATTGGCATCATCACCCTGCTGGCGTCGATTGTGGTCTGGAGTGTCGCGGGAACTCGCGGCGTCGACCGCGCGTCGGCCGCCGGCCGGAATGTGCAGGCGCAGATTCTGGGGGGCCGCGACCGCGCGGTTCACGCCCGCGCCCCGCGCGGCGTGCGTCTGGCCCGCGATCCGGGAAATCCGCAGCTCGTGACGGCGATCTCCCACATTCAACCACTTCCCCCGCTGCGTTACGGTGGTCCCGCCGCCCCCATTCAATTGGAACGGCTCGACCTTGCTCCCGCCGACGGTCGCGCCGACCGCCCGGAGGTGTTGATCGTACGCGGTCTCGACGCGAATTCAGACTGGTTGTCGCTACGGCAACGCGGGCACCTGTCGGTCCCGTTCCGGATGCGAATCCCGGCCGACGTCGGCACGTGGTTTACCATCGAAAAGCTGTCGGCCGACAGCGTTCATCCCGACGAAACAATCGCCCGGCTCGCCGCCGACTTTGGGGACAGCGATCCCGGATGCGAATTCGACAAGGTCGTCGCGGTCCCCGCCTCCAGCACCCGAGCGAATTGCGAACTGGAGCTGGGGTTTGGAGAAGCGCCCCACTCAACGAGCGAATCGCTGCCGTCGGGGGTGGTGATTGACCTGGCTTATTCACGAATTCCCGACGCGTGGCGGAACCCTGCGGTTGCGCCGGATGTGATCTACACCCCCTCGGGAGCGCTTGCGGGAGTTTTGAAGGGGACCGGTCCGGTGTACCTGGTGTTGCGTGACGTGCGCGACGCCGACCTGGGGCTTGACCCGGCGAACCCCGCGTGCGTCGGGCCGGCGATGGGGATTTCGATTTCGCCCCAGACCGGGCTGGTCGAGTCGTTTCCGATCGATCCCACTGATCTGGTGGATAACACCACGCAGGCGGGTGGTCCCGACGGCCGCGCCGACGATTTGTTCCACTTCGCCCACGCTCGAACAGGGGGCCACCCATGAGGACTCCAATGCGACACTCGACTTCCCGCTTCGGAAGCGGGCCAGCGCGGCCCCTGGTCGCTATTCCCCCGCGATTCAGCGGTTCAACGCTCACCGAAGTTCTGGTGGCGTTGTTGATCATGAGCATCGGACTCGTGAGTCTGGCGACGCTGTTTCCGCTGGCGACGATGCGGGCCGCCAAGGCGGTGCAGGTCACCGCCGCCACCGACCTGCGATACAACGCCGAGTCGACGCTGAAACTGTATCCCCGGATGATCGCCGACCCCGACCTCAACATCAACACCACCAATCTGCCGAGCGAAAACCCGCCGAGCAATGAGCCTGCGCCACAGTACAAACTGTGGGTCATCGACCCCCTGGGCTGGAACGCGGCGAACACGATGACCACCAAGCAGGATGCGAACAAGAACAACTACGCCGACTTCTTCGGGCAGGATGGCAGCAACAACAACGTCGCCTGGACCCGGGTGCAGCGGTTCCATTTCGGCCGAAGCACCCCCGCGCTGGCGAACGATTTCGCGACCCTCCCCGATTCGTCAACGCTGTTGTACGAAGGGCGGAACATCACGTTGCAGAAGATTCCCGCGGCCGCCAATGGTTTCACCCGGGCGGTTGTGCCAGGAATCCAGAACGCGGGAATCGTTGTCGACGGGAACGGTCGACCGAACCCGGCGGCGCGGATCGTGCTGTTCTCCGCTGACGGACGTGCGAGTCAGGTCCGTGATATCACGAAGATCGACACCGCGACCGAAACGGTGTTCTGGACGGAAGACATCAATGGAGACGACTCACTCCAACCGGTGGAGGATATGAACAACAACGGAATTGTGGACCATCGCATTGTCTCGTTGAACTTTTCGGGACTGAACGCGCGGATCGAAACGCCGGACCAGCGTTATACCTATCTGTTGACGATGCGCAAGACCGAAGTCGGTCTGGCGGAAGTCGACGTGGTGGTGTTTTTCAAACGCCAGACGATCACGGCGGCGACCGATTCCCGCAACGACGAACGATTGTTCGTGGTGAGTGATGGAAACAACGCCCCGAAAAAGGAAAAGGGATTTGTCGCAGGATCGTCGAAGATCACGGTGAAATTCACTTCCCCCATCAAGCCGGCGTTTCGCAAAGGGAGTTTTGTCTTCGACGCCGGCAACGCCCGCTGGTACCGCGTGGTGAATGTCGACAGCGTCGACGACACCAAAGGGGAAGCGATCCTCTCGATTGATCCTCCCGCGATTCTCAGCTCTCCCCGTGATGACAACGGAAAACTGGTCGGGAATCTCGCCATGTTTCCCCGCGGCATTGTCGATGTCTTCCCCTTGGGAACGAAACCATGAACCGACTTCCCACGACCGCGTCGCTGTCGTCCAAACATACCGCGCGGGGAGCCATTCCCCAGCCGGCCCCCCGTCCCGCGTCCCCCCCGGTTCGCGCCGGCTTCACGCTGGTCGAAATGCTGGTCGCGGTCGCTCTGGTCATTCTCATGATGACCTTGTTCGCCAGCATCTTTCAGTTGGCGACCGGTGCCATGAGTACCCAGCGTGGACTCGCCGAGAATGATCAGCGGTCACGCCTGGTCCTCAACTCGCTGCGCTACGATTTGAGCCACCGCACGATGCAGTATGTTCTCCCCTTCGCGGCGAACGAAGATGTGTCGCAGCCGGAAGCGCGGCTCGCGCTGCGTCGCGGATATCTTTACATCCGCGAGGGAGATCCCGATGACACGGCGGACGACCTGCTGCAATTCACCATCGACGTGAAATCGGACGACCGGATCTACGGCGTCTGGGGAAAGCCGCTGTCGGCGTCCGGCCAGTTGGGGGATCTGTTGATGGTTGACGCGAACGGCAAGTTCGGCGACACGACCAACAATCCGTACTGGTTGAACCAGCCCGAGTTCGACGATGGCACCAACGACATCGACCACGCGACCAGTTCGACGCTGGCCGAGGTGTCGTACTTCCTGCGAAACGGCGGGCTGTATCGACGGGTGCTGTTGATCCGACAGCCCAGTACGTCGACCGCGACCGGAAGCGGCCAGCCGATGGGAACGCAAGGCCCGCTGAAGACCGAGCTGTTCGAAAACAACGGGTACAACGGGGCGTTTGAGAACTTTTGGTCCTGCTCCGATTTCTCAGCGTTCTTCGATTTGACGAATCAGTCACTCAAGTTTCATGGGGCGGCCAGTCTCGACAATGGTGTTGGCGGGTCGCAGTCGGTGCTGGCAAACCCGAAGTTCCGGTTCGGACACAGAGTCCTGGATGGGGCGCCCCGAGAGGTGTCGTCGAACGGATACTACATTGGCCGATTCACGCACCAAGAGACGTCGAGTTTTGATCCGACCGACCGTTCGAAAGGGTTCGGGTATCCCGGACGGAGTACTGTCGGTTCCCGCGACCCGTTCAATCCCAGCACCCAGGCGACTTACAATGTGAATACCGGGGTGATTGAGGAATACAAGTACGGGTGGCGCGTCGCTGAGGATCTGCTGATGACGAATGTGCATCGATTCGACATCAAGGTGTGGGATCCGGCGGCGAGTATGGGTCCGGATGGTGCCCCCGGGCGCGCGGGAATCGACGATGATGGAAACAAGGTTTTTGACTTTGTTAGCCCCAACGCTCAGACGACGGCGACTTCCGCGACATCGGCTACAAGGTCAGGATCAGCGCGATAACGGGCCGACCGGATCCAGGATTCTACAGTGCCTCAGCACTCGCGAATTCACGCTACAGTCCGCCAGGTGAGTATCGGTTCGACACTTGGCATCCCAATATCGACTTGAACCGTGACGTGAAAGGAGGGATCGGCGATGGAGTTCTTGATCGTCCCCCGTTCCGGGCCGCGTTGCCTGGGCCCGACGGAAAACCCGGGATCGCCGGCTATTCCGATGACGGCAACCTGGATACGAATGCGTCTCCCTCGAATCCTGTGG
>JAPLOC010000088.1 GCA_026692825.1 Planctomycetota bacterium
TGGGCTGTTGCTCGCGCCGCTGCTTGAAGAGCGAATGTGCACTTTCTCATTCGGAAACCGCTGGTATCGCGGACTGACTCGGCAAGATGTGGATGGCACATCGTTGTGGAGTCGTCGCAACTGGTCTCTTGCTGATCGCGATTTGTACCAACCATATCGCCGTGCCCACGGCCTATTTCGGCGCGCCGCAAGTTGGACAGTCGATGCAATGCTCGGCAATGAACCGGCGAAAGAAAGCTCACTTGGGCCGGTAGCGGATTCTGCTGAATTCGGCGACGACTTGCTTCCGAACTTTGCAAATAAGTCATACTGGCAGTCATTCCCAAACATTGATCGAGTATTCTGGGCAAGTTTCGACCTTAAGCTCGCATTCCCGGCGGTTCGCGTCGACGTTCTTCGTCAGGTAATGAAGTCCATTGTCGCGGATGTATTTCACGTTGCGATTCCAGGAATGATGGATTTGGCTTCATTTTTTCTGTCCGACAATCTGCGATTGTTCGAAGTGTCGATTCGCCAACACCTGATGGATCGCGCCAACGTCGACATTTTAATAGACTACCTTTGCGATATGTTGGCCGAGATTCGCTATGTGCCGTTTGAGGGCTCTGACGAACAGTTCTTTCCGAACGATCCTACGTCGCCAAACCCCAAGTTTCTACCGCTCGGCGATGGTGCATTGCACCCCGGACTTCCGACTGGGCTTGCTGTGAGCGGACTGCTGTTAAACGTGTATTTACATTCAATTGATGAATCGATGGCAACATGGTTCACGCCTCGCCAATGGCCCACGCCAGCGGCAGGACACCCAGCTGCGT
The DNA here is from genome assembly GCA_026692825.1 of Planctomycetota bacterium. Taxonomy (GTDB): domain Bacteria; phylum Planctomycetota; class Planctomycetia; order Planctomycetales; family Planctomycetaceae; genus UBA10511. Next base: position 816 of record JAPLOC010000088.1, read on the forward strand.
TCCTGCGGTTCGCGGACGACATGGTTCTTCTGGCGGGATCGCCGAGTGTTTTGGTCGAAGGCATCGGCCTGTTAATGAATACCATTGAATCGGAAAGTTCGACCGGTGATCTGAATCTGCGAATGAATTGGGATAAGTCTCAGCCACAGAGCGTTGCCGACATGCTGACACGATACCGAAAGCCGTCGAAACGAACGAAGCCTACGCTTGCGGAATGGGTTCGCCGAAACAAGAACGCGAGTACATCATTATCGACAATTGAGCGAGACGCAATTACCGCGCAGACACGGGGGCCATTTGTAACCGAATTGGTGGAGCGATTCAGCGATCTAGGTGCGGAAAAGCAAGTCGATTTGTTGCCGGAGCAGGCGAAAGTGCGGCTCGCACGATTGCAAGAAATTGTTCTCCTCAAACCCGACGACTCTGTCGTCCCACGTGAGACGCAGCTCGTTTTCGCAGCGAACCACCTGGTCCGCGCGTGGCTTCCTGAGCAAGATCGTCAGACCGATTCCAGATTGCTCGCGGAAATCCGACGGTCCGTATCCGAGGCCATGCGCTGTGCGAGTGATAAGCCACGTCTCTGGCGTGCGGTCTGGCGCGCCGCAGTTCGCAGGCCGACCTGCGGGGAAGGCACTAATGAAGAACATCTTGAATTTGAAGATAACGCAGCCAGGAATTGGTTGCTCAGCATCGTTGGGAGGTTCGCGGAATCCGCCGACGCGAGGCGGTTTCAGCCACCAGGTGTTGAAACGGAATCGGAACCCGATCGCTGGTGCGGTGTTTGGCCGATGTACTCGTCATTTCAACGCGCTGCGATTTGGCGGACATTCGCCGCCGTGGTCCACGATGTGAATCGAAATGTGACGCGGCTTGCCGATGAGAGAGCGTTCGCTCCGCCACACTCATGGCTGTTTCGAAGTACTGATGAACAGTCTCTTGAGCGCATGGTGGATTGGTTGCCGGTAACTGCAAACGAATGTCTCGAAACTCTCTACGGCAGCTCAGACAGGCCATTGCCCATTTGGGAAAGCGATTCATTGGCCGTCGCCCTCATGTCATTGATAACTCGGTCCGCGGTTGTTGAGCACACCCCTAGTTTGTCAGAGAGTTTCGTGGAGGTTGTGCGCGGTCTGACTCGGCAACATCGCCCAAGTTGGCGGAAATTCGGAGATCGACTACGAGCGCGAGAAGTTTCCAACTCCCCAACATCGCTTTCCGAGTTGTTGATACTGGCTACCTCAACCGGATCCCACGACGCTGACGCCGCGCGAATTGTGGCGGCGACAGCAACTTCGTCGCGTGATCTACTTCGGTTGATGAACGCGACAAAATGGAACAAATATGTCGTTACCCAGATTCGCGACGCGGCGATTGAGGTACTCTCCGAACACCCGCAGAGACTGGCTTCGGCTCGCGCGGCCGGACCAGTGGAAGTTCGGCGTGAATTGAATTGGTACCAAATCGCGCGACAGGCTTGGCTCGCAAGTGGAGGCCCAGGACAGTGAGAACGCTTCCTCAACTGCTTTGGAGTGATCTTGTAGTTCACTGTGATGGCAGCGGAGCGCCAATGCCGTGCGTGGTTCCCGCGATCGGTTTGCCATATCGAGTTGCCGCGTTTCTGCTGGCGGAAGGATTGCATCATGCAATTTCTGTTCCATCCAGAATGGAAGCGATTCATGTCTGGGGCATTCAAGCAAACTACTGGAAATTCGTCGTTGAGGGCCGTCGGTCCCAGTTTGATGTGCGACCATCGGCAGCAATTGGCCAATGTCGGCTTCAATTCTCCGAACTCAATCCAACCCTGCTTGAGTTGCGGCCATTCTCTGACTCTGCGATTCCGGCGCACGCCGCATATTCAATTGTTGACACCGTGGTCGGATCGGCGCCGAGCGAATTTATTGCCACTTGGCATCACGCCCTGTCTTTCATCACGGCCATCGATGGTTCTGAGCGAATCCTCGATCAAATCTGGGAATCCGCGCCGAGCGCTATTCCGTTTGACGAACGATGGTCAACTCGCAGTCGACTTCCGATGCCTCCAGTCGTTTGGCAGTGGCTCGAGGAGATGGCTCGCGTTGCCAGAACTGGTCACGTCGATTCGTCCGACTGGAAAAAGCAAACTGATGACGTGCTTCAGAGCATTCAACATGAGTTGTCACAACAACCGATAGTACTCCCAGACGAGTTTCTGGCCGAACGCTGCGATGTCTCACTTGACACTCCCGATTCACCGGAGTTTTCGTGTGCCGTAGAGCGACGCGAGTTATCACCTCATCAGGCAAGACCAAGTATCACGATTGACTTGCCACTTGCGGAAACGCTGACGGTGCGAATTGGTCAACTCACGTCACATACAGCCGATTTTTGGAATGGCTTTCCAGAAAGGTTTCCGCATTTGCGGCGATACCAGAGCCAACGTATCTATCGCCAAGTCACACAGGCATTTCAAAGCGAGGGAAACGGCGAAACCTGGGAATTTGCGGTTTTTCCTGAAGTTTGTCTGCCGTTTGAGGGCCGCCCCCGGTTCGAGCGACTGGCAGCCGAGTCTCGTCGAGGTGGCGTTATTGGTTGCCTGTGGCGTGAAATCGCGTCGGCGGTCCAGCCATTTTGTCGTGAAATGATACCTTGCCGCTATTTCGTTAATGAGGCATTTCTGGCGATTCCGTTGCCGTCAACTGGACGCATGGCTCCTGTTGTGCGATCATTCCTCATTCGCAAGCCGCTTCCCGCCAATAGTGAAATCGCATTGGCACGTCGCCTGTCGGAGATTGTGGGGCGCGATGATGCATGGAACGTGTTACCGGGGCGCCGAGTATTTCGGTTTGTTCATCCGAGTTGGGGCGACTTCACTGTTGCCATCTGCTCCGATTTGTTAGATCCGGCGCCGTGGCGCTCTATGCGCGGACAACTGTTGCATATATTTTTATGCTCGTACAACAAGGATGTGTCGTTGTTTGATTCACTGACGTGGGTTCGTGCCTACGAGAATTTCGCAAATCTTGTCGCGACGAATTGTGGTACTTACGGGGGCTCTTTTGCCTGGAGTCCACGATCTGGCGAAAGCAAAGAACTTGCTCGCCTCCGAGGTACGGAGCTGTTTGTTCTTGCTGATGTCAAACTTCCGGTCCGGAGTCTTTTTGAACGACAACGGGACGGCACTGGATCAGCCATTACCACGGAGTTGCGCAAATGGAATGGTCCTCATGATCATGAGGAGCGAGTTGGATTTAAATCGCCACCGCCAGGTTTTCGTTCGCGAGAATAGCTGTAGTCGGCCCTGTGGCAAATTGCCACGACCGCTCCCAGGAACACAAACGGGAGACATACCGACTCTCAAAACTTCTTCGGTCATCCAAGCGCCGGCAAACAGGACTCCCGGCCCAAAGCCTCGACGGCAGGACGCGTCCAGGCGTCGTTGCCGAATGGCCGACCACGCAGCACCGAATGACGCAATCGCTGCAAGTCGCCGCTCGAGAGCGGTTCGTTGACACGCTCCAACCACGCCGCATCGCGCGGCGCCCGCCTGTCACGCCAGAGCAGCGGGTCATCAGCGGACAACCAGCCGGGCAGGCTCGACCATTTCCAATGTTCGGGAAACCCGACGCTGGGCGTCGTTCATCGCCGCCACAAAACCGTCGAAGTCCGCCGACTTGTGGAACACCGTCTCGCAGCGGTTCCCGCGATTCAAAGGGTGATGGATCATGCCGCCAACAGCGGCTCGAGCGGTCCGTGGCATCCTCGCATGGTGGCCGACGCGAGTCTCCAGGTCAAGAACGCGCTATGTCCCCCTTTTCCCCCTCGACCGGGACAGCGTCGTCAAGTGGTGCCGACGGACTCAGACCGCAAAGCGCGAGACTTGACCGGACGCAAGTAAATTGAACCGAAAGAACGAGTCGGGGCAACAGTACCGGCTGGAAATCGGCTGAGTGGGGGCAAGAACTCTTTGATTTGGGCAGAGCCGTTGAGCTGATCTCTGGTCTGATTCGTTTCGAATTTCTCCGCCGATAGAAGCGCAGTCCGATTAGCATCGGAAGGCTCGAAACAGCTAAAACCCACGCTGGCGGCTCAGGGACGCCGGAAGTGGGCGATGCGATTTCGTTGATGTTGAGTCCGTAACCAATTCGGTTGCCCTGGGAGATCGCAAAAAATCCGGGCTCAACTGGGGCATGCGACACTTGCCCTCTATCGTTCAATCCCCATGCGGCAATCGTCGTATCGCTTCGAATTGCCATTCCGGTAAACACGCCCCCCGCGATCTCAGTAAATCCCGTGCCTACAGGGGTGTTGCTCAGTGAGCCATTTGAGTTTTGACCCCAGGCGGCGATTGAACCATCAGTACGCAGCGCATAAGCCGAGAAAAGACTTGCGGCGATCGAGCTAAAGCCTGCTCCCGACGGACTGCCCGAAACCTGTCTGAAAGGGTCGAAGTCTCCCCAGGCTGCGATCGTTCCATCAGAGCGCAGTGCGTATCCGGTAATGTCGTAAGCGGCGACTGCGACGAACCCGGTTCCAGTTGGAGTTTTTGAAACAACGCTAAATCCGTCGTTTCCCCACGCCGCGATGGAGCCATCGGAACGTAGTGCCAGACTAAAGTACTCACTTGCTCGGACATCTGTGAATCCAGTTCCGGTGGGGGTCTGCGAAACTTGTCCATAGACGTCCGAGCCCCACGCCGCAATTGAGCCATCCGGTCGTATTGCGTAGCCGGTATTTCCACCACCCCCAAGTTTAATAAATCCGGTTCCGGTGGGAACCTGTGACACTTCACCGTAATTGTCGTTCCCCCATGCTGCAATCGTTCCGTCGGACCTAATCGCCGCAGCGCCGGTGAGGAATCCTTGAATTGCGACGAAATCACCGCCCGTCGGAGCCGGCCGAACCACCTCACCCCACTGTACAATGTAGCCTGCCGGCGTTTGACAGGGGCCATAGAAGAATGTCAATGCGAAAACTACAAAAGGCATCCATCGCATGATGCGACCTGAATGAACTGTGGGAGAAGTATGCTGTGAACGAAGCGATAGCATCGCGACACCTCAGAGGTTTTCGAAATGTTCCAGTCTTTCTCGGGGCGTCCAACCCCCCGTCGAGACTAGTTATCCCATGAAACGAATGCAAGTGTGAGATTCGCTCGAATTCCCACGGGGTGTTCCAGTTTAGAGCGAAGACGGTAAAGGGGACAGGTCCAAATAAGCGCTTGATGGCCGCTCTGCGGAAAAACGGCCCCCTGCGACGCGCCCTGGCGCGGACAGTCCGTATCGCTCCCGGCGGAATGGTGTTTCACGTCCTCAATCGTGGCGTGTGCAGACAACCGCTTTTCGGCAAGCACGACGACCTCGAGGCGTTCGAGGAAATCGTCGCCGAGACTCGCGACAAGTACGCCATGCGAATCTGAGCCGACTGCTTGATGCCGAATCATTGGCGAAGTGGGGGCCACAGAACAACCTTTTCTGTGGCGAGTGCGGGTTGGACAGCCGGATCACAGCCATTCCTCTTCGAGGTAA